>JBOFSC010000321.1:0-3017 GCA_051651345.1 Enterobacteriaceae bacterium | reverse complement strand
CTGTGCCCTCTGGCAGCAGCCTGGGCCAGGAGATGGAGAAGCGATAGGCGGTCAGCCCCAACTCCTTCATTAGGGCAACATCCTCGCGAAAGCGGTGATAGTGATCCGAGGTGACCGAGGTATCGGCAAATTTGGCATTAATATTGATATCCACGATGGAGAGGGTTTTTCCCTCCTGCACATGGGCCCCCTCACACTGGTAGGCAGCGGTGGCTGCCCCCCAGAAGAAGTCAGCAGGAAACGGCGCGGGTTGTTGATAGTTCATACCGCCTCCTGCTCAGCAGCCATCCGCCCTTCCAGTACTTTGGCGCGATCGGCGGCGCGAAAGAAGGGCAGATAGATAAAGACGGCGATCACGATTTCGATGACCTGCCATAACACGGCGCGCAGGTCACCGGCGGTACAGAGATACGCATTGATTAACGGCGGTGTTGTCCAGGGGATCATCACTACGGGGCGACCTATCAAATTCATATCCATCAAAAAATAGGTGGCTGTCATCAAAATCAGTGGGGTACCGATATAGGGCACTGCCATAATGGGGTTAAACATAATGGGAAAGCCAAAGACCAGAGGTTCGTTGATACAGAATGTCCCTGCGGGTACGCAGATTTTGGACAGTGAGCGGTAGGTCTGACTGCGGGAGCGGATCATCAGTAACACCAGGGCAATGGTGCCTCCGGTTCCCCCCATCCACATACCAAAATAGAAGAAGCCATAAGCGGTAATATTGGGAATCGGTTCTCCGGCCATAAAGGCAGCGGTGTTTCTGGCTAACAACTCCATGGTCACGGGGATATAGATTCCGCTCAGAATACTGTCACCGTTTAAGCCACACACCCACAGCAGCAGGGTAACAAAGATAAAGATCAGGATGCCTGGCAGGGTATTGAGGCCCACAATCAGGGGGGAAAACAGCATCTGTACCAGGTGGTTGACATCGAAATCGAGGAAAACGCGAATCACCCACATCAGCAGGATCGCCACCGTCGCCGGAATCAGAGAGACAAACGAGTCCGAGACATAGGTGGGTACCCCGGCGGGTAACCGGATCACAAATTTCTGCTTTTCACAAAAATGGAGCAGATAGGGGATCAGGATAGCCACCAACATAGCGGTAAAAATCCCCGAAGCGCCGAAGTTGGCGGTGCTCAGGGCATACTCTTTGGCGGGATCAATTTGCAGAATACAAAATGAGATCAGGGTGATCAGCGCCGCGTTTAGCTGGTTGGTGTGCAGAAAACGGGCAAGATTGTAGGAGACTCCGATAGCCGCAATGATCGCCAGCATACCAAAGGTGAGATTATATCCCACTTCGATAAGGGCACCGTAGGGATCGACAAAGTCACTCCAGGCTTGCACAGGAAAACTGCGCAGTATAATGAAAATACTGCCGATAATCGTGAAAGGTATGGTAAGCATCATACCGTTACGTATCGATTGCATAATGGTGTTTTCACCAAAAGCGATCAGTTTGCCCGCCACTTTATCCTGAAAGAAATCCAGAGCTTTAGACATTTCGCCTCCTGGTTATTGCCGGGCATCTGCGTACAGTTTTTGTGCCTGAGCGAGTATTTTAGCGCCGTTTTGCAGGGCGTAATCCGTGCCGTCGATAACATCCACGGGGATCTGCAAACTGGCGGCCTCTTTTTGTAGAGCGGCTTTCTTGTAGCGAATATGTGGCCCCAGCAGCACCACATCATATTCATGAAAAACAGTGGAGAAATTCTGATAGGTATCCGCCACTATGGTGTAATCGGCTCGCTGCTCCTCGGGAACCGCTTTGAGCATACTTTCGGCCACCATGCTGGTGGAGGCACCGGAACCACAACATAAGAGTATTTTCATAATCAATCCTTGTTTTTCAATAGGGTGTGAATTTGCTTTTGGGTTTCAATTAACTCAACAATCAACTCTTTAGCCAGCATGGATGACATCATATGGTCTTCAGCATGCATCAACAGAATGGGGCTGGGCAGCTCTGCCTGAGAAAGATCGGCGTGTAGCAGAGCCATATGGCTTTTATGGGCCAGCAAAAAGGCCTGACCGGAACGATGCAGAAGTTGCTCGCTGGTGCTGAAATCACCGGCACGGGCTGCTTCCAGAGCCTCGAAAGCCAGGCTCTTGCCTTCGCCTGCATCGACGATCAATTGGGTAATCAGGGTTTCTACAGAGTGGGTCATATTTCGCTCGCTGTTAAGGTATCACTGACTTAACAGAAGCAATTGTGATGCCAAAACAGATCGCCTATGGCGCTGCCAGCAGGAAATTCATGATGTGGTTCACTTCATTGTCGGGAATTTGAATGCGATATTTGTTGTTGATCACATTTATTTCATGCAAAAAAAGTGGCTTGTGTGTTGCCCAGGATCTGTCTAATAAATCTGTATTGTGTTCTGTGTGGGGATAAGTATGGTTGATTATCCGTTCCATCATACAGACAAAATGTAGAGAAACGCCAATTAATATATTGTTATCAATAGTGATTTTTAATCGGCGCTGAATATTTTCATTAAATTTACGCACATCCTGTAGCACGGCATCCACATTGATCTGTTTTAATTGTCGGCGAAGTGTTTCGCTCATCTTACTATATGTGTTTTGCTCATCGATAAGTGCTTTGATTTTATGCGTATTTTTGCCGCTCAGGGTTTCAGAACAGGTAAAACACTGTTTATAAACGATGGTCTGATCGCTGATAACACAAATCAGATGGTACTCCTGTTTCAGGTGTGCCAGATTGGCAGCACTGTCTGCTGCAGAGGCGTTAAAGAAGGAGACGGCGGGCAGCTCCGATTGCAGACAGGACTTTATTTTAAGATAACTGGCGAGTTCTCCGATCACCATAATGGCATTACTTTTACCCGGAGAGGTGCTCTGTTCCCCAAGGGTGAAGGAGATAGCGCGGACACTGTCGTAGATCTCCTCCAGGGTATCGCCGCTCAGTGCTTTACTGACCGCCTCCATCACATGCAGGGTCGAGGTGCCCAGCAGTGTCTTACTGCGTACGCAGAGGC
>JBOFSC010000320.1:0-5631 GCA_051651345.1 Enterobacteriaceae bacterium | reverse complement strand
AATACTTCCAGGGGCCGGAGGAATTCTATCCCATTATCCCGGACACACTCGAAGAAATTGATATTACTGTGCAGATGCCAGACGGCACACCACGCACGGGCACTACCATCACATTCCCACAGGAGTAATTCCATGTTTCTAAAACCCGCTCCGGGCTGCGCAGTGCGTGACCCGGTTAAAGGCTCTCTGTTGCCGGAATCTGGCGCAGAAGTGCCTGACAGCTATTTCTGGCGTCGTCGCCTGCAGGATGGTGACGTTGTTGAAGCAACGGCTGAAGCAGCAAAGGCAGCCCCAAAATCAGGAGATAAGGCGTAATGGGCGTCCCTTTTAGAATTGTGCCCAACAATTTGCGAACCCCACTTTTTGCTGCCGAGGTTGATAACTCTTACGCAAACACGGCAACAGAAGTACAACGCACATTGTTAATAGGGCAAAAAACCACAGCAGGCAGCACGCAGGCAGGACAGGCGGTTATCTGTTCATCAGTCGCTAAGGCGCGTGAACTGTGCGGCACCGGTTCCATGCTGGCGCAGATGATGGCTGCTTATGTTGCCAATGATCAGGCAGGTGAAGTCTGGCTGTTACCCCTGGAGGACAAGGGCACTGCTGCCAGCGGATTAATCGAGCTCACCGGCACAGCTGGTTATGGTGTTATATCCCTTTATATCGGAGGTGAGCGGGTACAGTTAACAGTTGTACCAACAGATACACTGCAGAGTATTGCCCGTGATCTGGCTGCTGCCATTAACGACAAAGAGCTGACAGCAACCGCAACTGCGACCGATGCAAAGATCACAATCAAGGCCAGAAATACGGGTTTATTGGGTAACGGTATTGATATCCGGGTTAACCTGCTGGGGACCAGTGGTGGAGAGATCACCCCGGAAGGACTGAACATTAAGATCACCCCAATGAAAGGTGGTGCAGGCGCTGTTGATTTAGCGGATGTACTGGGAAACCTGGGTGATCGGGCTTTTGATTTCATTATCACACCCTACACTGACCGTGCCGCGCTGGATGCCGTACGGAATTTTCTCAGTGATGAAACAGGCCGCTGGAGCTACAGCCAGCAGTTATACGGGCATGCTTTCACAGCACTGCCGGGCAGTTATGGTCAGCTTACCGCAATGGGTATTACCCGGAACGACCAGCACATGACAATCCTGGGCATTCCGGCCAGCGCGTCCCCCTCCTGGGTCTGGGCTGCTGCCTGTGTCGGTGCTGCGGCAACCAGCCTGCGTAACGATCCCGGCAGACCACTGCAGACGCTGCCGATTTACGGCGTGCAGGCTCCGCAGCTATCTGATCGCCTCACCATGACAGAACGGAATAACCTGCTGTACAGCGGGATCAGCTCTTTTGTCGCCGGTGATGATGATTTGCCACGAATCGAAAACCTGATCACCACCTATCAGAAAAACGGCCACGGCACACCGGATGACAGCTATTTACAGATTGAAACCCTGTATCTGCTGATGTACGTGCTCCGGGCATTGCGCCGGGTGGTCACCAGTAAATTCGGCAGAATGAAGCTGGCAGCGGACGGGACCCGCTTTGTACCAGGTCAGGCGATTGTTACACCGGCCATTATTCGCGCCGAGCTGATTGCCCAGTATCGTGAACTGGAGTATGGCGGCTACGTGCAGGATGCGGAAGGTTTTGCGAAGGGGCTGATTGTTGAAAAAAGCCGGGAGAACCCGAACCGCGTCAATGTGCTGTGGACAGGCACCCTGATTAATCAACTGCGTATTTTTGCAGTGCTCAATCAATTCCGGCTACAGAAGGAGTGATAAATGACTGATACAAGCAACAGGCTGGCCGGAACTGCCTATGTCACCGTTAACGGTATGACGATCATGGTGGCTGGCCAGTTTAAATACAGCGTATCAAAGGTTGAACGCACCACGCTGGGCGGGATAGATGGCATACACGGCTATAAGGAAAAACCCACGGCTGGCTCTATCTCATGCCAGGTGCGTGACGGGCGTGGCACCTCCGTCAGTGATTTTAACGGGCAGACGAACGTCACTGTGATTGTTGAACTGGCCAACGGTAAAACAGTGATAGGCAATAACCTCTGGACGGTTGAAACGCAGGAAGTTGACAGCGAAGAGGCCATTTTTGATGTTAAGTGGGAGGGTCGAGATGTCAAAGAATATTGATCTGCTGGAATCCAGTAAAACGATTGTGCTGCGCAAACCGATATCTGATCAGGCGACAAAGACACGCTATGAGGAGATCACGTTACAGGAGCCGACCCTGTTGCAAATGATACAGTTTCAGCATGAGGTGAGAAAAGGCACCTTAGAGGCCATGGCGTTGATGATCAGCCTGACAACAGAGGTGCCCATGTCCGCAATCAAGGGATTGTCCTCACGAGATTATCGATAGGCTGAGGAGTACCTGACCCCTTTTTTGATTTACTCCCTTCCTGGTGGGGTAAGCGAGTAGCGGAAATAACCCGTTATTATCACTGGGGTGCGAATGAAGCCTTGAATATGTCATGGTCAAGGCTTTGTTGGTGGCACAAGCAGGCGCGGGATTTGATGGTTCAGGAGTAGCAGACATGGCAGCCTTTGATTTTGAAATAAACGCATCCGATGACGCATCGGCAGCACTGGCGCGACTGGAGTACATCGTTGACTCAATTGACGCGCCAATCCGAAAGGCCGCCAGGGCAATGGATGACTTCTCTGGAAAAAAAAGCCTGGCCAGCCTGGATGGTATGGTTGATCGTTTTGGTGAAATGAATCTTGAAGGAAAGGATTTCTTCAGGCATTTAACCTCACTTGTTCCGCCATTAAAAACAATCAAAGGATTGAGTTCTGGCGCTAAATTCGGTCCGGTGGGAGCCGCGATTGCCGGGGGGGTGGCGCTAAGTAGCGGCCTTTTCAGAGCAGGGCTTGATCTGAATGAAAAATCAAAAAAACTGGATGACACAGGCACCAGATCATCAAGAAATCCAGAGGATGAATACCGGTCACAACGGCTTTATAAAATGGCAGGGCTGGACGAGAATACAGGTGTCAGCATTCGCCAAAAATATCGCGAAATTTTGCGGGGCCAGGATGAGGCTTTTATCAGTGCTATCAGTGCCATTGGACTGTCCAGTGAAAAATTTAAGGAATTGCTAAAAAACGATGACAGTGTTGATGAAATAGGTTTGATTGATCTCCTGCGAAATACCTTAAAAGGCAAGACGAAGATGCAAAAGGATGAATTTTTGCAGCTTACCGGGTTTGATATGATTTATGACCCGGTCATGATGGATGATGACCGATGGAAGTTATTAAAAAGCAGGGCAACAGGAATACCGATACCCATAACAGGGGGCGATGTTGCCGTGGGTTTACGATCTGACGACGATGTTGCATACCTTGGGCAGGCGGTTGGTGGTAAGTGGGATCAAATAACATCGTGGGTTAGCAAGCAGATAGGCATCTCAAGCCGTCTGTTAGGTAATCAACTGATGGGAAATCAAAAAGAGGAACTGGAAAAAGCGTTAAGTGATGAAGCGTTCCTGGCTACCTTGCCAAAAGAGAGGCAAGAGCGCTACAGGAGGCGCGATCTTATGCCTATGGGTAGAGCGGAAGATCGCACTACCTCTATTCTTGATGAGTGGTATTCGTGGCAATATGACCAGGCCGAGGAGCGCGGCAATCGTGAAGCGAAGGAGCAAATAGAGTTAAATAAACGCAGACAGGAAATACAACCGCAGCAAATGACCCATCCTTCTCTGCCCGGTTCAACGCAGGTTGACAGTTCTGCACGCTCAGTAAGAAACAATAATCCCTGGAACCTGAACTATAAAGAGCAGAGAGGGGCCAGGCTTGAGGGAGGATACAACCCAAGATTTGCCATGTTCTCCTCGCTTGAAGATGGGGTCCTGGCAGCAGAACGGCAATTGATGCTTTATTACTCTGGTCAATCAGCCGCTGCGAACAATCAGCCACTGCAAACAGTGAATGATATTATTTCGTTAGCGTCCCCACCGCAGGACAGAAATAATACAGGGCAGATGATACGCAAAGTCAGTGACAGTCTGGGTGTGAACCCTCATGATCAACTTGATTTATCAGATCCTGAACTACGGGCTCGCCTGCTGACCGCATTGTTTAACCAGGAAGGTAACAACCCTCTCAGCTCAGGGCAGGTTTTGAATATTATCTATCAACCCACCGGTGAGAGAAGAGAAAGAGCCGAACAACAGCCCCAGCAGGCAGTCGCGCAAAGCGAACCTGCTCCAGTGAGGGCTGAAGCTGAAGAGAGAGAGCCACTACCCATCAACCCACCTCAACAGCAGGTCCGGGTGGATCTGTCGTCGATATCATCCCAGCTATCTGATGCCATCAGGCAAGGTTTAAATGAGGGAAAAATTCAGATAGAGCTAACCATGGTTGACCGGAACGGCAGGCGAAAAATCCCTAACACGCGACCCGGTGTCAAGATTGTGACTGCGATGGCTGATGCTTAACCCCGCTTTCACGGGGTATTAGCTAAAAGTCATCCGCTGTTATCGAAATAGATCAGTTTGTTATGGTGTGAAGTTTGTCACGTATGAACATTGCATGTATTTTCTGATGGGGTTACCATCGGTCAGTATTATAGCTAAGGTGATTGCGCGTTACCCAAAAAAGGCTATACCTTAAGGACTGAGCGTAAAAGGTGAAAACAATGTCTCCCATAAAACCAATGGATTACACTGACGAATGCAACAGGCTGCGTAGGCAGTTGGCTGAGTACATATGGGGACGAGAGAAACATAGCGAGTTTACCCGCGCAAGCATTCAGAGGCAAATTGACTCAATCCAAGATTACCATAGCAGGGCATCAGTGGAATTCGTCTTCCTGTTCTCTATTGATAAAATTGAAGAAGGGGTAGCGCTTGCCGAAGCTTTAGTGCTCGAGGCGCCACTTGATATTGCAACATGGGGTAATTATTCAATTTGTGCATTACGAAAGATTGGAGCGCCAAAAGCAGCGGAGATATTAGCCAGGGCTACACGGAATGTTGTTTCACCTTCTTTGCTTGAGCATGCATGCATGTGCTTCAGTAGTTTGGGTGATTATGAGTCCTTTCTATATTATTTTAAACAGATAGAAAAAATGGATGCGCTAAAGCTAATTGAATTCGCGGATATTTTTTCGGAGATGGCTGTTATGGCAAGGCGAGTAATAGATGCAGGTAAAACAGAATCCATCAAGGCGCTTGCAACATTAATGCATTCAATGTTACCAGAAAAATGCCTGGGTTCGCCTAATAATTACTTGTACACAGTCGATGATGATGGCGACATAACATATGTATTTGAATTACTTGTCGAAGGACTTGAGCCATCGAACTACGGTGAATTAAATGCAGAGCTTATCCGAAGAAACTGTGCAACTGGTAAGCCTGATTTATCTGTGGTTGGCTTTTTTGTTGACACACCATCAGTTGAATGGGGGAAACTAAATGTCAGTTACACCGAATGATTTTCTGGCAACAGTGTGTATTCATATGTAGGTACTTAAGCTCATAACACATTGATGTACCTTTAATTCATTACAGGGTAAATACTAAGACCTAACGATAGCAACATACTTTTCTGATCTCGCCTGGGATGAGCTCGTTGACCATGAGTCGCAAAA
>JBOFSC010000319.1:0-2682 GCA_051651345.1 Enterobacteriaceae bacterium | reverse complement strand
TCGATATGCGCAATGGTCTGGAGCAGCAGGCGCTGGCGGTACAGTGTGGTCACTGGCCCCTGATGCGTTACAATCCTGTGCTGCGCGAACAGGGCGAAAACCCCTTCACCCTGGATAGCTTGCGTCCCACCTTATCTCTCCATGAGTATCGCCAGCATGAAACCCGCTATCAGGCGCTGATGAACCAACATCCAGAAGAGGCACAGCGACTGCTGGATATTGCGCAACGCGTCACCAACCAGAAGTGGGCAGATTACGAAAATATGGCAACCTTCCCCGCAACAGCATTCCATCCGGATGCCAGAAGATAGTAAGATACGCGTTATACTTCAAGTTGACCCCTCCTGTGCGTAAATGCGCGGGAGGGGGTTTGTCATATCCCCTCTCCCACAAGTGTGAGAGGGGGAGGAGCAGACCCACAACTTGAAATATTTTGGGTATATCCCCAGACAACCCTCATAATTCAATTGAGAAAAAGAGGGTAAATATAACAATTTCTACATGGATTCTGCTTATGACATCACTGCTTAAGCCCTTGCTACATCGGCTTTATAACAGCAATCTGGTACTACAGATTTTGACAGGACTGGTCTCAGGTATTGCGCTGGCCTGGTTTTTCCCCTCCGCCGCCCTGTCGGTTGAGCTGCTCGGTTCCCTGTTTCTCAGCGCGCTGAAAGCCGTGGCACCGGTATTGGTCTTTATTCTGGTCACCTCCTCTATTGCCAATCATAAACAGGGACAACAGACCCATATCCGTCCGATACTGATCTTATATCTGGTCGGCACCTTTCTGGCCGCCGTGGTGGCCGTTCTGTTCAGCTTCCTGTTTCCCTCCTCTCTGCAACTGATCGCCGGAGATATGTCCCTGACACCGCCCGGTACTATTCAGGAGGTGATGAAGGATCTGCTGATCAAAGTGGTCGACAATCCCATCAACGCCCTGCTCAATGCCAACTTTATCGGCCTGCTCGCCTGGGCTATCGGTCTTGGCCTGGCGCTGCGCCATGCCTCAGAAGGCAGTAAGCTTATTATCGGTGATCTGGCTCAGGCGGTCACCGCTCTGGTCAGAGGGGTGATTCGTTTCGCGCCCCTTGGGATCTTCGGACTGGTGGCGTCCACGCTGGCCAGCACCGGCTTTGAGCAACTGGGTGAGTTTCTCCATGTTCTGCTGGTTCTGGTGGCCTGTATGTTGATGGTCGCTCTGGTACTCAATCCCCTGATCGTCTATGTGAAGATCCGCCGCAACCCCTACCCCCTGGTATTTACCTGCCTGCGTGAGAGCGGCATTACGGCCTTTTTTACCCGCAGCTCGGCCGCCAATGTGCCGGTCAATCTGAACCTGTGTAAAAAAATGGGTCTGCATGAGGATACTTACTCTATTTCCATCCCCCTGGGGGCTACCATCAATATGGCCGGGGCCGCGATCACCATTACCATCCTGACCCTGGCCGCCGTGCATACACTCAATATTGTCGTCGATATTCCAACGGCTATACTGCTCAGTGTGGTGGCGACCCTCTGCGCCTGTGGGGCTTCCGGCGTTGCCGGGGGGTCTCTGTTGCTGATACCACTGGCCTGTAGCCTGTTTAATATTCCGGTGGATATCGCCATGAAAGTGGTTGGCGTCGGCATCGCCATTGGCGTGGTTCAGGATTCACTGGAAACCGCGATCAACTCCTCCACGGATGTCCTGTTTACCGCCGCCGCCTGTATTGCGGAAGAGGAACAACAACCTGTTCAGCACTCCGGCGATCCGGCATAGCTAATTAATTAACAAAGCTAGTTAATTAACAAAGCTAGTTAATTAACAAAGCTAGTTAATTAACAAAACAAGGCGATTGATAACATGGCCCATTTAATTACTTTACTGGCAGTGGCGCTGGGAGGCGCCGCAGGCTCCCTCGGTCGTTACCTGCTCTCCGCCTGGTGCAACCGCTGGCTGGGCAACAGCTTCCCTTATGGCACCCTGATGGTGAATGTATTGGGTTGTTTTATCATGGGGATGGTGATGGCTCTGCTGTTACAGCAGAGCCTCTCTGCCCCCTGGTGGCGGCCCCTGATTGCCGTCGGTTTCCTCGGGGGCCTCACCACCTTCTCCGCCTTCTCCATGGAGACCCTGCTTCTGTTCACTCAGGGGGAATGGCCGCGAGCTCTGCTCAATATCGTGCTAAACTTGCTGTTATCTCTGCTGGCGGTCACCCTGGGTTATCTGTTGCTGCACCGATCCCCATGAAGCCAAAATATTTTCTATTGACCGATAGCAAATTTTGTTAGTATGAGATGCAGTATGCTTTTAGCATCCGGTACCCATTCTGGAGCATTGATAATTCTAATGATATTACTTTGCATTTTAACTTTTTCAGGAACACTACGGTGCCGCTCTGTTGCGGTATCAGTAAGCCGCAGTATGCCAGGAGCTTTTTGATGGAAACAATGCACGAACTTATTTTGGCGCTCTGGCACCAGGACTTCGCCGTACTCACTAATCCTAAATTGGCATGGACGCTTTATGGCATTCTGTTCACGATTCTGTTACTGGAAAACGGCTTACTGCCAGCGGCTTTTCTTCCCGGTGACAGTTTACTGCTGTTAACCGGCGTTCTGGTGGCTAAAGGCACCCTGAATATGCCGCTGGTGATCTTAGTGCTCACCTGTGGTGCCAGTTTAGGCTGCTGGTTGGGT
>JBOFSC010000318.1:0-2783 GCA_051651345.1 Enterobacteriaceae bacterium | reverse complement strand
ATCATGATCACAGCACACTTTCCACTCTTTTTTCTAAAAATACGTCATTTTTTCTATCGTTATCAGTTGGTTGATCCTAAAGATCCTACGTATAACTCCAGCATATCGGCAATGGTGTTACCTGTTTCTGCAATTTCGCTCTCCACCTCTCCATCATCAAAAGCATAGACATCCACCACGGCACTGTCCCCAAACAGATTATGCATGTTACCCAGAATCTCCTGGTAGGCGCCCACCATAAAAAAGCCCATCAGGGGGGGGTTCGCCGGATCATAGGATGGCATGGGCATAGTGGTGGTAATGCTGTCACCATCGATATAGTGGCTGATAGATCCATCGGAATCACAGGTCAGATCCAGCACCACTGCCCGCCGCTGCGGAGTCTTCAGCAGGCCGCTCACTGGCATCACCGGAAAAAGTTGCCCGATACCCCAGGCATCAGGAATAGACTGGAACAGGGAGAAGTTGGCATAGAGCTTATCCGCCATTCTCTCCTGCAGCTCATCGATCAAGGGCAAATGGGCCCGCTCACCGGGGTCCAGCCGATTCTGAATATTACGACAAATACAGAGATAGAGCTGTTCCGCCCAGGCACGTTGCTCCAGCGTCACCATACCGTGAATATACTGCACATGAATATCATGCAGATCCTCCTGGCTATCGTGTAGCCACTCCCTGAGAGAGCGCTTGTTATCCTGCAGGCACAACTCCTGCCAGGTCAACCATAAACTCTCCAGTGCCAGAGGCGCATCCGCTGCAGGCGGTGGTGGCTGCTGGAATTCATTCTGTTCAACCCCAATAATATTGGTGATCAGAACCGTGTGATGCGCCGTAACCGCTCGTCCTGATTCCGTAATCACCGTGGGATGGGGTAATCCATGCTCATTACAGGCTGTCCCTATGCCCCAGATCACATTGTTAGCGTACTCATTCAGACCGTAATTGGTGGAGCAGTCGGATTGGGAACGGCTACCCTCATAATCCACTCCCAGGCCTCCTCCCACATCAAAGCACTCGATTTTCACGCCCAGTTTATGCAGTTCCACATAGAAACGGGCTGCCTCTTTCACCCCATGTGAGATATCGCGGATATTGCACAGTTGCGAACCGAGGTGAAAATGTAGCAGTTGCAGGCTCGACAGATATCCTGCTTCACGCACGCGCTGCACCAGTTGCAGCACCTGCATCGCCGACAAACCGAATTTCGACTTCTCACCGCCGCTGGATTGCCATTTACCTGACCCCTGTGACGCCAGCCGGGCACGCACCCCCAGACGCGGCACCACTCCCAGCCTCTCTGCCTCTTCCAGCACCAGATTAATCTCCGATAATTTTTCAATCACCAGATAAACCTTATGCCCCAGCTTCTCGCCAATCAGTGCGCGGCGAATATACTCCCTGTCCTTATAGCCATTACAAATCACCACGGTTTTGGTTAATCCGGCATGAGCCAGTACCACCATCAACTCCGCTTTGGAGCCCGCTTCCAGCCCCAGAGTTTCTCCTGAGTTGATCAACGATTCGATCACCCGCCGATGCTGGTTCACCTTGATGGGATAGACCAGGCAATAGTTACCCTGGTAACCGAAATCGCTGCGGGCCTTGGCGAAAGCTTCGTTGATAGAGTGCAGCCGATGTTGCAAAATTTGCGGAAAACAGAACAGAGAAGGCAGACGCAACCCCTGCTGCTGTCTGAGTTGTTGTACCAGTTCCGCCAGATCGACTCTGGCTTCACTACGGGAAGGATCAGGACAGACTTCGATATGCCCCTTATCATTGATGGCAAAATAATTGCCACCCCAGTAATTAATATTATAAGTCCGTAGCAACTTTGCCTGTTCACTGTTCATAAAAACATCCTCATCCTTTGTATTATTAAACACTTACTCCACCTGCTTTCCCAATCAGGCCTGTTTTAATCTTCCCTGTTCAGTAAAAAAGTGGTTTTTGCCCCTATTCTTGATTAGAATAGACGTCCAGATGGAGATACATCTAACCATATATACTGATACACTGCCAACTTAAAGAAGCGATACACTATGACCAGACATCTATTTACCTCTGAATCTGTTGCTGAAGGACATCCGGATAAAATAGCTGATCAAATATCAGATGCAGTGCTTGATGCCATTTTAGAACAGGATCCCAAAGCTCGGGTAGCTTGTGAAACATTTATTAAGACCGGTATGGTTCTTATCGGTGGTGAAATCACCACATCTGCCTGGGTCGATATTGAAGAATTAACCCGTAAAACAGTGTGTAATGTTGGCTATATCAGCTCTGAGATGGGTTTTGATGCCAATTCCTGTGCTGTTTTAAGTGCTATCGGCAAGCAGTCGCCGGATATCAATCAGGGGGTGGATCGTGATGACCCGCTGTCCCAGGGAGCCGGGGATCAGGGCATTATGTTTGGCTATGCCACCAATGAGACCGATGTTCTTATGCCTGCAGCGATCACCTATGCCCATCGCTTGATGGAAAGACAGGCACTGGTACGTAAAAATGGCACCCTGCCCTGGTTGCGTCCAGATGCCAAAAGTCAGGTCACCTTCCTCTACGAAGATGGCAAAATTGCCAATATCGATACCGTGGTGATCTCTACCCAGCACGCTGAACATGTGCAGCAGAAAGATCTGCATGAAGCGGTGATGGAGCTGATCATCAAGCCGGTTCTGCCCGCAGAGTGGTTAACGGCACAAACTAAATATCTGATCAACCCCACAGGTCGCTTTGTTATCGGTGGCCCTATGGGAGACTGTGGTCTGACCGGTAGAAAAATCATC
>JBOFSC010000317.1:0-2694 GCA_051651345.1 Enterobacteriaceae bacterium | reverse complement strand
CATAGGTATCTACACATCTTTGTGATGGGGGAGGAGCTCCTAAATTCCCCTCCGTGGAGGGGTGGCCCGTCAGGGCCGGGGTGGTTAATACGCCACATCCTCATTTCAACTCTGTAAAACATCCGCTGTTCGACTATCTGATACACGAAAATCTAATATACTCTGTCTCGTGCAGCGCCGGACCACCCCGGCGCTAGCGCGCCACCCCTCCACGGAGGGGAATTAACCAGCTCCCCTTTTTGTGTAGATACCTATGCCCCTGCCAAGGGGAGGAGCTAAACCTGTACAGCCTTGAGATAAAATTTACTCATCAGCAAATACAAACTGCCCCTGATATGGCTTCACAATACCTTCTCCCAGGCGATACACCCACTCTCCGCGCAGTAGCGTCGCCGACACCTGTGCACCTATCGTCCGGCCCACATAGGCGCTGATCTTATTACGATATTCCAGATCCTCCGCCTGTAAGCGATAAGGTGAGTTGGGTTTAATCAGGATAATATCCGCATCCTTTCCGATGGCAATGCGCCCCTTATTATGCAGATGGAAAATATCCGCCGGATTGGTGGCGATCAGGCGCGCAAATTGCGTCAAAGACATGCCCCGCTTCTGTACCGCCTCATCAAAGAAGACATCCAGGGTATTTTGTAAGGCTGAAATCCCGCCCCAGGCCGTAAAGATAGTGCCCTCTTTAAGATCCGGCGTACAGGGGGAGTGATCCGAGGCGATCAAATCAATTTCACCGGCAAATAATTTCTCCCATAAGCGGTGCTGATTATCCTGATCGCGTATCGGAGGCGAACACTTGGCGATAGCCCCCATCTCCTCAAACTGCTCCAGATCGATGGCAAAGTAGTGCCCGCAGGATTCACAGGTCGCGTCGATACCTGCCTGACGGGCACGAGTCACCTCGGCAACCGCTTCCGGGCAACTGATATGGCAGATATGCACCTTGCATCCGGTGACGCTGGCAAAATAAAGCACCCGACGTACCGCTTCAACCTCAGAGAAAACAGGACGGGAATCCACATAATCTTTAGCCCGCGTTTTACCCGCCATACGCGCCTGTCGTCCCAGTTCGCTACAGATCTGCGGATTTTCAGCATGGATCGCCAGCCTTTTGCCCAACTTTTGTAACTGCTGCATGCCGGCATACAGGGCGTAATCATCGACATGGCAAAAATCATCTTCCCGGTCACTGCCACAGGGAACCAGGAAGCATTTATAGGCCACCACACCCTCTTCAGACAGTTCATGCAGTCGGTCCAGGTTATGCGGTACCAGACCGCCAAAGGAGGCCACATCCACAGAAAGCTTGCCTTTGCCCGCCGCCAGTTTAACCTGCAATGTTTTGCGGTCGATGGTCGCGGGCATCTGGTTAAGGGGCATTTCAATACAACAGGTGACGCCCCCTTTTGCAGCAGCACGGGTCGCGGTGTCGTACCCTTCCCACTCAGTTCTTCCGGGTTCGGAAATATGCATATGGGCGTCGATCAT
Organism: Enterobacteriaceae bacterium; assembly: GCA_051651345.1. Classification (GTDB taxonomy): domain Bacteria; phylum Pseudomonadota; class Gammaproteobacteria; order Enterobacterales; family JBOFSC01; genus JBOFSC01. The sequence goes on along the minus strand of JBOFSC010000317.1, from coordinate 1,197 downwards.
GCCCGGGCTGACAATCAAACCACTGGCATCTGTCACCTGAGCCCCGGCGGGCAAATCATCGCCGATAGCCACAATCTTACCCTTGCTGATAGCCACATCGGTCACCCTGGCTTCATTTTCTAAAATCACCATGCCATTTTTAATGACCAGATCATAATTCATAACATACCTCTCTTGTTGCGGGTAAGTGACTCACCTCGTTTGAATTACTCTTTACTGTCCACTGCAATACACTCACCACTGACATCAAGATAGTGTCCCTTTTTATCAGCCCGCGCATAGTAGAGCAGTGCCGCTAAAATCGCACCATAAAACCAGGTGAACGGTGCCGCCGACTCGAACCAGGGTAGCAGCGCAATAGCAAGTGAAACGATGGCAGAAGGAATAAAGACATAAACTGCGGTCGGATTGATACCGCGCTGATAATAGTAAATACCGCGAGGATCTTCGCTGAACAGCTGCGGCACATTGATTTTGGTCTTGCGGATTAACCAGTAATCCACCATCACAATACCAAATAGCGGCCCCAGTAACGCCCCCAATCCCCCAAGAAAATAGACGATAATCAGCGGTGAGTTGTACATGTTCCAGGGCAAAATAATAAAGCCGATCACCGCACTGACAAACGTAGCCTTGCGAAAATTTAACGTGCGTGGAAACAGATTCGTTAAGGCATAAACCGGGGCCACAAAATTAGCCATCAGGTTAACCGCCACAGTAAGGACTAGCAGTGCCAGAGAAGCCAGTATCACCAGAAACTTATTCGGCAGGGTATAGATAATATCGGCCGGGCTCTTAATAATCGTACCATCAATAGCAAACTGCCCGCCAACCATCACAACCACGATGATGCCAAACAGCAGCATATTGACCGGAATTCCCCAAAAATTACCCTGAACCATGGATTTCTTGCTGACAGATGAACGGGTAAAGTCACAGAAATTAAGCACAAAAGTCCCGTAGATGGAGATCCACAGTGCGCCCCCCGCCAGAATGGTTAGCCACATTTTGCTCCCTGTGAGAGGAGTGTGATGGGAGGAAGCAATGCGCCAGCCTGATTTGAAAAAAATCCACACGGCCAGGGCAATCAGTGTGAGCAGCACTATCGGACCTGCGATAGCTTCATATTTACGGATCATCTCCATACCGTAACTGACGATAATCGTCTGAATCAGCCACAGAAAAGAGAAGGTGAAC
>JBOFSC010000316.1:0-2317 GCA_051651345.1 Enterobacteriaceae bacterium | reverse complement strand
AGTCCGGTGTGAATGTCAATCCAACCGATGTGTGCGTAACGACTGGCGTAATGTTCCAGTATGGTACGCAGAGTTATCAACGATGGCGAAGCCTTGGTTCCGCCATAGAACAGACCATCGGCATGCTGATACTGCCCTCGTGACACCGTTGCACTATAGTTCGCGACACCCTGTTCAGCCTGATAAGCAGCAATAGCGACCCGATTGGCAGCATCAGGAGGCCACTGCTCAGGTAAAAGTAGCGGCATCAAATCCGAATAAGCCGGGTTAGCGGGCAATGCCTGCTCACAAAATGGGTGGGCATTACGGTTGAGATCGACATTGTATTGATCGGTGCGACTAATCCATGAAAAGCCATAAGGATTCACCGCATGAATTAACAGCAAAGCAACCCCGGCCTGCCTGGCACGAGCCAGGAGTTCATCATCATCCAGCACAGCCAGTTGGCAACCTGAACCACAAAAACCTTCAACACCATGAGTAGCAGAACTGATAATCAGTAATCGCTCAGCACCTTCGCTCTCAATCCAGGCCACATCCGTCGACAGCGTTTCGCCTTGTCGACCCACTGCTGCCAGGGGATATTCTCTTAACTCTGTCGCGACAGGCTGAGCCGCGCTCAGAAAACGTTGCCGGGCCTGCTGATAACTATTAGAAAAATAGCGGCTTTGTGAAATTGAAATCATATTTTCTCCTCTGGTTTGTCGATATCGTCACCACTACGGTCTTTAATCCAGAGCAGTACTATGGCCGACAGCGCAACGGTAACCACCAGGTACCAGGCCAGCGCCAACGGATCACCGGTGACTTCCAATAGCCAGGTGACAAAAAACTGTGAAAATCCGCCGAAAACAGACACCGCCAGACTGTAAACCACACCGACTCCACTGGTACGAATCGCTTTAGGAAATAACTCAGGCAGCATGGTAATTGTCGGAGTGGCCTGCAAGACTAATAACAGCCCCAGTATCGCCATCAGCAGCACCAGACCGCCAACACTCGGTGTATTAATTAACCACTGAAAACTGGGGACCATCATCAGCACCAGCGCCAACCGCGACCAAAACACAATGATTTTTCGTCCATAACGATCAGACAGTTTGCCGATAAAAGGGGCGCAGGCAAAACCGATAACCCCCAGTATCACACTGGAGATCAGTGTCGCTGTAGCAGGTAATCCCAGCTCTTTATGGGCGTAAGCCGGTATATAAAAACTGATGATTTGTGCGCATGTCATACTACCGACGACCAATAATATCCCTTTGCACATCACTACCGGGTATTGCGTGAATAAAATACGCAGAGGTTGATGTTTGAGCCGCCGAGAACCGGTTGCAGGGAGAGTCAGAGTCTCCTCCAGACGCCGACGAATATAGAGACCAACCGGAACTGTCAACATTCCCAACACAAACGGCAGTCGCCAGCCCCAGCTTTGCATACTCTCCTGGCTGAGCGTCGCGGTCAGAAGAGCAACAATCAGTGCGCCCAAAGTGACTCCCAACGACTGGCTGCCAAATTGCCAACTCGCAAAATAGCCTCGCTGCTCCACCGGTGCGTATTCAACCAACAAAGTTGTTGAAGCACCCACTTCACCGCCCGCAGCAAGCCCCTGAATCAAACGAGCAATCACCAGAATCAGTGGTCCCCACCACCCTCCTTGCTCATAGGTGGGAGCGATGGCGATCAGCCCACAGCCAACTCCCATTAATAACAGCGTTAAGCTCATGGCTGAACGGCGGCCATAGCGATCAGCATAAGAGCCTATTACCATACCCCCCACCGGCCGCATTAAAAAACCGACGCCATAGCTGGCAGTGGTCAGAAGCAATTGACCGTAGGGCGAAGCCTGAGGGAAAAACAGTGGCCCCAGTACCAGTAGTAAAAAGCTAAAGACGGTGAAGTCGAAAAACTCCAATGCATTACCGATAGTAGTACCGGTGATGGCACGCCTCCTGGAATGAGTGGTATTCAACTGAATAGAAAGTGTGTTTTTTGCATCCATGTATTATCTCGTTATTTTACAATCCAACGGTTAGCCGACAACGCCTTTACTTAAAATACTTTAGCCATATTGATTCTTTTTGATAATTTTAAGCAAGGTGCAAAGGGACGAAATGCGGCGAGAATCACAATCAAGGCAAAGAAGATCATATCGGCAATACGCTCTCTAATGGACCTTTATACGTAGGATCTTTAGGATCAACCAACTGATAACGATAGAAAAAATGACGTATTTTTAGAAAAAAGAGTGGAAAGTGTGCTGTGATCATGATCAAATGATCATTCGCCAAAACAACCAAAACAACCAAAACAACCA
>JBOFSC010000315.1:0-2922 GCA_051651345.1 Enterobacteriaceae bacterium | reverse complement strand
CAGGGCCAAAATATTAAGAATGCGCCCCTGTAATCCCACCCAGGCAATGGCGGGTAATAACAGAAGAATCAGACCTGACTGCTGCCAGCTAACACCACCAAATCCCCCCATCAGCCAGTAGAGCAGTTGGCGTAAGTCGATACTGGTACTGAAATAGACAGTCCAGGTCATCAATGCACCGCTGATCATACTGAGGGCAATACCCACCAACAGCAGCTGAGCATTGGTAACGTGACGCCGTAACGAAACCAGTAATAGCAAGCTGGTCACCAGCAACGCCCCCCCCATGGCCACACCCCCTAACATCAGGGTCGATATGCTGCCGTGGGTTAGCACGATCAACAGCATCAGGGTAACCCCTGCGCCATTGGAGATCCCCAACAGACCAGGTTCAGCCAGCGGATTATCAAACAGCGCCTGCATAACGCAGCCAGACACTGCCAATGCGGCTCCAACCGCAATCACGGCCAACGTTCTCGGCAGCCTTAATTGCCAGATAAGCAGTTGATTAGACTTTTCCTGCCAGTGCCATAAGGCTACCCACTGGTCGCCTGCACTCAGGGCTAATACCGTCACCACTATCAATACACAGGCCAGGAGTGACAGACGCAGCCTGTCATAACGCTGCTGTCTCTGTTGTAGCGACAAAAAGGAGGGGGAAGCTGTGGAAGCCATTACGCTATTTACCCGATGTCAAAAAAACTGATATCCAATCACCCTGATATCAGAATAACAAAAATCCGGGCAGCCTTGGACTGCTCCGGATTCCTGACCTGTATGGCGATCCCCATCCTGTTTCAAGTGACATACCCGAGTGCAATAAGCCTTATCTGGGGAATCTCACTTAAAAATTTTTGGGTTTCTCTCTAAGGCCGTTTCTATGACGTTCCTTAGCTTTCCATACGTCTACTTTTTAGGGGTGGCGTTTTCTACCCGGCTCTTTAACTTCTGACCAGGGCGGAAAGTGACCACACGCCGTGCCGTAATGGGAATATCCTCACCCGTTTTCGGGTTGCGTCCAGGACGCTGGTTTTTATCGCGAAGATCAAAATTACCGAAACCGGAAAGTTTGACTTGCTCACCGCTCTCCAGGGCCCGACGAATCTCCTCGAAGAATATCTCCACGAGATCTTTCGCATCCCGTTTGCTAAGACCCAATTTATTAAACAAGTGTTCAGACATTTCAGCTTTAGTAAGCGCCATAGTTTCAATCCCTCAAGGATGCTTGGAATCGCTCTTGTAACACCGCAACACATTGTGCAACTATTGCGGCAATCTCATCTTCTTCCAGTGTACGAGTACTGTCCTGCAGAATCAGGCTAATAGCCAGACTCTTATATCCCTCTGTAATACCCTGACCTCGGTACACGTCAAATAAGTTTACGCCAACCAACTGATTTGCGCCAACTTTCCTGCATTCTGCTAAAACATCCTGTGCAGGGGTGTTTTCTGTGACCACGATCGCAATATCTCTGCGGTTTGCAGGGAATTTCGATATGGGCTGTGCCTGAGGTACAATACGCTGCAATAACGGCTCACAGCATAATTCAAAAACCACCGTACGACCATTTAGATCCAAACGTCTTTCTAAATCAGGATGTATAGTCCCAATATAGCCTATTTTTTCATCTTGCAAGGAAATAGCAGCACTTTGCCCCGGATGTAATGCAGGGTGGGTTTCCGCCCGGAAACTGAGCTGATGCTCCTGGCCCGTTAACTGCACCAGACGCTCCACCTCACCTTTCAGATCGTAAAAATCCACCGACTGAGAGGCCTGGTCCCACTGCTCCTGATAACGGGAGCCGGTGATCACCCCGGCCAGCATCAGCTTTTGCTGCACACCCAGCGGGGCATCTTGATCCGGCTGGAAGCATAACCCACTCTCAAATAAACGGATTCGTGACTGTTGACGGTTCTGATTATAGATAACTGCGTCTAACAATCCAGTCCACAGTGACAAACGCATCGCCGACATATCACTGGAGATGGGGCTGGGCACCAACAGGGCTTTCTGCTCCGGATGCAGTAACTTCTGCACTTTAGGATCGACAAAACTGTAAGTCACCGCCTCCTGAAAGCCCCGATCAACCAGTAAGGTCTTCACTCTGGACAGGGGCAATACGGCCTCTTTATCGGCGGCAATCAAGGCGTCTACCGGCAACGGCACATCGGGGATATTGTTGTAACCATATACCCGGGCAATCTCTTCGATCAAATCTTCTTCCAGGGAGATATCAAAACGCCAACTGGGGGGAACCACCTGCCAGCACTCATCGCTCTCGGTTACCTGACAGCCAAGATGCACCAGAATCTCACTGACTTGTTGATCAACAATATGGTGACCCAGCAGACTATCCATCTTAGTGCGGCGTAGCACAACCGAAGACCTCTGTGGTAACTCAGATTGTGTGGTCACATTAGTAATCGGCCCTGCTTGCCCGCCACAGATTTCCAGGATCAACCGGGTGGCCCGCTCAACCGCCTGATACTGTATAGCCGGGTCCACGCCACGCTCATAGCGGTGTGAGGCATCCGTATGCAGACCGTAATCACGCGCTTTACCGACAATGGACAGAGGATTGAACCAGGCACACTCCAGCACAATATCCCTGGTGGTCTCATTGATACCTGAGTCAAGACCGCCAAAAATCCCCGCCAGCGCCAGCACCTTACTCTGATCTGCGATCACCACCGTATCGGCAGTCAGGGCGACTACCTCACCATTCAACAGGGTCAGTACATCTGGCTTGCGCGCCATCCGCACAATGATCTTTTGGTCAATGCTATGCAAATCAAACGCATGCATTGGCTGGCCTAATTCAAGCAGCACAAAGTTGGTAATATCCACCACCGCATCGATAGAGCGAATGCCGCTGCGACGCAGCTTTTCTTGCATCCATAATGGCGTTTTTGCGTGGATAT
>JBOFSC010000314.1:0-4617 GCA_051651345.1 Enterobacteriaceae bacterium | reverse complement strand
TAACGCAGCAAAGCAGTTAAATAGCATTGGCGCAGTCACACCCGTCGTCCCCTTTAACCTTGTGTTGTCCCCCTGCGGTAAAACGGCAACTGCGGTCAAAGTCGGCTTTAGCGGCCAGGCAGACAGCGATAACAGCACTTTGTTAAAACTGGACAGCAGCGCCACTGCGGCAGGCATGGCTATCCAGATCCTGGACAGCCATCAGACCCCGCTGCCCCTCAACTCCCCCTCTTCTGGGCTGAACTGGACCACGCTATCTCCGGGGCAAAGCAACATCTTAAGCTTTTACGCCCGCCTGATGGCTACCCGCGTTCCGGTCACTGCCGGGCATATCAGAGGGACCGCCCTATTCGTTCTGGAATTTCAGTAACAGGAGGCCGGAATGGCACTCAGAATCACACATTGGTTGCTGACACTACTATTGTCCTCTGGCGCACTGGCTGTTCGTGCTGCGGATGTGACGATTACCGTCAATGGTAAGGTTGTCGCCCGGCCCTGTACCGTTATCAGTAAAACGGCAACGGTGGCTCTTGACGATTTACATACTTTCAATCTGCTATCGCCGGGCGCCGCATCACAGTGGCATAGCGTCGTTCTGGATCTCACCCATTGCCCCATCGGCACCTCTCAGGTCATCGCTAAATTTAGTGGTATGACAGACAGCACCGGTTATTACAAGAATCTGGGTAGCGCAAGCAATATTCAGTTGGAGCTGCAAGACAGCAACGGCATGCGCCTTAACAATGGTGCACAAAAAATAGTGCAGGTGGATGAGGCCACGCAATCCGCCTCTTTTCCACTACAGGTCAGAGCTCTGACCGTCAACGGTAACGCCACACAAGGGAATATTCAGGCAGTGATTACCATCACCTATACCTATGCCTGAAACGGGAGCAAAAATGAAAAAAATGCTTATGCTGATCACCAGCCTGTTATTTCTGGGCTGGTCTGACACGACCTGGTCCTTCGCCTGCCAGTCTCAGGGCCAGGTGATTCCTATCGGCGGTGGTACGGCGAATGTCCATGTTACCCTGGAGCCTAAGGTCGAGATCGGGCGCAATCTGGTGGTCGATCTCTCCCGGCAAATTTTTTGTCACAACGATTATCCAAAGACAATCATCGACTACGTCACCCTGCGTGAGGGTTCCTCCTATGGAGGGGCTCTGCAAAATTTTTCTGGTAGCGTAAAATATGGCGACAGAATGTATGCGTTCCCCACCCATGCCGAAACCCATCGACTAACCTATACCTCACGACAGGATGAGCCCTGGCCTACCGTACTCTATCTGACACCGGTCAGCAGCGCCGGAGGAGTCGTGATCAGCAGAGGCTCATTAGTGGCGATTTTAAAACTACGCCAGAGGAATAATATCAATAGCGACGACTTTATCTTCACATGGAATATTTACGCCAATAATGATGTGGTCGTCCCCACCGGCGGCTGTGATATTTCAGCCCGCAATATCACGGTGAATCTCCCCGAATACCCAGGTTCTAAGGATATCCCTCTGTCTGTCTACTGTGCACAAAATCAGTCTCTGGGCTATTACCTCACCGGTACCACGGCAGACAGCGGACGGACCATTTTCGTCAATACCGCATCGAAACTGGCCGCACAAGGGATCGGTGTACAGCTTTCACGCAGCGGCACAGTGCTGTCGACCCATACGACTGTCCCTATGGGCAGCGTCGGCACCACACCGGTTAATCTGGGATTAACGGCCTCCTATGCACGCACCGGTGGCCAGGTTGTTGCGGGTACTGTGCAGGCGATTATCGGCGTGACATTTGTTTACTTATAGCCACAACACGCCCATGGAGATAGTAAAGATCGGCCCCACCATACCGATTTGCGAAGCCATGGAGGGCCCAATGCGTTCGATCGCCATCATCACCATTAATACCGGCACGGCAAACGACATACGCAACATCAACAGTGTGATCGCATCACTGCCATATTGATAACCCAGCTTAACGATGATCGCTTTGCCGCTAAAAGTGGCCGAACCCAATATCGCCAGCACCAACCCAGTTTTAAAGGCTATGGAGGGAGTACTTGCCTCTGCATCATACTCCGGTGCGTCCACGGAAGGGGCTGTGACGGGCTTGTTCATACCATATCTTTATAAATCAATTTATTATATTATTTTTGCTGCTTTTACAGCTATTGTTTGCCAGCAAATAATTTTATTTAATAATTATGCGCCGTATCGTAACGGTGTTCATTGGCATGTTCGCTGAGTACAATATGGCATAAATACGATATAACATAACTACAATACAATTTTTTACTCATCAGGAGCAGTTCGCTATGTCAGAAAATTGTGCCGGTGCAATCACTTTTTGCGGTACCGCATTTCACACTCCCTCATGGGGTCAGTTGGAAATCCTGCAGGATGTGCTGATAACGGTCGATACTGCGGGGAATATCGCTTCCCTTTTGTTGCCCGATCATCCCGACTATCAACGCCATAAGAGTCAATGCGCCCAAAGTGGACAATTGCAGCTATTACAGCCCGGACAATATCTGCTGCCAGGATTTGTCGATCTCCATGTCCATGCCCCCCAGTGGCCACAAACCGGTAAAGCGCTGCACCTGCCTCTTTATGAATGGTTACAAAACAACACATTCCCTCTGGAAGCGCGTTATGCCGATCTCGATTTTGCCCGCCAGGTCTACCCTTCCCTGGTCGACACCCTGCTGGCTAACGGCACCACCACCGCCACCTACTTTGCCACTATTCACCACGATGCCTCCCTTTTGCTGGCGGAAGTGTGCCAACAAAAAGGACAACGAGCGCTGGTAGGTAAGGTAGCCATGGATGACCCGGCGCAGTGTCCGGCATTTTACCGCGATGCCAGTGCCAGTGAGTCTGTTGCAGGCACAGAGCAGTTTATTCAGGCCGTGCAGGCGCTCAATCAGCAAACAACAGCGCTGGTACATCCTGTGGTCACTCCCCGCTTTATCCCCACCTGCAGCGATCAGGCGCTGGCCGGACTCGGCGAGTTAGTCCAAAAATATCAGTGCCACATCCAGACACACTGCTCAGAGAGTGACTGGGCACACGGCTATGTGCAGCAGCGATTTGGTAAAAATGATACCCAGGCACTCAATGACTTCGGTCTGCTCAGCCGCAAAACGATTTTGGCCCACGCCAACTTTATCAGCGATGCGGATATGGATACCCTGCACGCCACCGGCAGCGGCATTGCTCACTGCACCCTGTCGAATTTCTATTTCGCCAACAGCGTATTCCCTCTGCGCTATGCACGGGAACGGGGTCTGCACGTAGGTCTGGCAACGGATATTTCTGGTGGTCACAGCCCCTCTATGTTTGACAGCTGCCGCTTTGCCCTGGCGGCCTCCCGGGCTTTAGAGGATGGGGTTAATCCCTCGCTGCCTGCCGGAGAGCGCGGACGTAGCGACTCCCGTATCGATTTTGCCGAGGCGCTGTGGCTGGCAACGGCGGGCGGCGGCGAAGTGCTGGATTTACCTGTGGGTCAATTTAAACCCGGTTATGCCTGGGATGCTATCGTCGTCGATATCCATGCTCCGGGCTCCAATATCGTCAGCTGGAGCGATATCGACTCACAGCAGGATCTGCTGCAGAAAATCCTCTATAACGCGACGCGCAGCAATGTACTACAAACCTGGGTACAGGGCCGCAAAGTCTATGATGCCGCCAGCCAGCGTCAGTAAGAGCATCCTCCCCCTCTGAGTCAACCCATCACGGCTCAAATGCAATTGATAACCATTTGCATTTGAGCTGATAAAATAATTATAATGTCCTCCTCTTACCGACTTCAGACTCAAGGTGGAATGATGTTGCCCGGACGTAAATTAAAAATTCATTTGTGGTACCTTGCGCTTATTGTGAATCCAACCATAAGTTGGTCTGAAACTAAAAAAAGCAGCGACCTGGAACCAGTGACTATCACTGCAACCCGTACTGAGCAAAAAACCAATGAGGTGGCAACGACGGTCACCATCCAAACCCAGCAGGATATCGACCGTAATAATGTCAACAATATCCATGATCTTATTCGCTATGAGCCGGGTATTTCGGTGGGGGGTAGCCAGAGTCGTTTCGGCTATTCGGGTTTCACTATTCGCGGTATTGGCGGCAATCGTGTGTTAACCCAGGTGGATGGGGTCAGCAGTGCCCAGACCTTCTCTTTTGGTCCATTTATGAACGCCCAGCGTGACTATATTGATCTCGATACGGTGAAACAGGTGGAGATTATTCGCGGGCCCGCCAGTTCGCTCTATGGCAGCGATGCCATTGGTGGCGCTGTTAGCTTTATTACCAAAGAGGCCAGCGATTATCTGGATGAGGGCAATGATGCCCGGTTCAGGTTGAAAACCGGATACGATGGTTCCAACGATAACTGGCTGCGTTCGGCAACCTTTGCCGGTCGCTATGAGCAGTTCGATCTTCTGACCCAATTTAGCCGCACCACCGGACGCAATAATGAAAGTTATGGCACCCGTGGTGGCATTGGTGAGCAGCGCACCCGGGCAAATCCACAAGATCTCAGCCGTGATGCGGTGCTGGTTAAGTTGGGCTGGGCTCTCACAGAGACACAGCGATTGCAGTTAACCTATGACAGCTATCG
>JBOFSC010000313.1:0-1376 GCA_051651345.1 Enterobacteriaceae bacterium | reverse complement strand
CTATCTTGCATGCACTGCTATCACCCAGGGCGGTTGTCGCGGTGGCTGTCCCCATCTCCCCTGTGGTACTGAATATCCTGGAGACCCTGGATGCCACCGTGATTCCTGTACATTCGGATTATTACGGTCCTGTGCCAGCCTCTTTGCTTAAAGCGTTGCAGCATCAGCCACAACTGTTTATCTATCAGGCGCGTAATGAGAGCGCCGGTAATGAGGGTTGTCACAGAAAGCAGGCTATCGCGAATGTGCTTAGCGATTCGTCAATGTTGCTGGTGGAGCACGATATGATGAGTTCTCTTTCCAGGCAGCCGGTATGGAGTCTGGGAGAATATTACCCCGAACGGACTATCCATATTGTCTCTTACGCTAATGCGTATGGTCCTGACTTGCGCCTGGCTATCGTCTCGGGGCCCTGTGAATTGATTCAAAAACTACAAGCCTTCCGTTATCCCAGCCATAGCTGGAACAGCCGCATTTTACAAGGGGCGTTAGCCTGGCTGCTTCAGGATCAACAGACGCAACAAGCCATTGCCGATGCCCGGGTGGTTTATCAACGCAGACGACAGGCATTGATTAGTGCATTGCTGGATAAAGATATAAAAATCAGTAAAAAAGATCTGTTTAATATTTGGCTTAAAGTGCCCTGCTTGCCCAGCGCAGTCAGCAGGCTGGCCGCCAGGGGAGTGACTGTCCTGGTGGATAAAAGATGTTGCGATGTGGGGGGGTACTATATTCGTATCACCACCAGTCGATTGAAAATAGAGCAGATTGATAAAATAGCCGAGAGTATTGCCACAATATATGTGCCGCTTTAACAAATCATTACAATCCAGAACACGGTTTTTGCCCGGATAAAATATACTTACAGGGTAAGGGTGTGTGATTTACTCCAGTGAGTGTTGGGTGAATCTCTCTATTTGTGCCCCAATAAACTGATAGCGGGTAACCGTATGAGTCGTATTGATATGAAAATTGCCTCTCAGGCAATAAAGCAGCTTCAGCAGGAGACAGGTCTTGCTGAAAAATCGAAAGAGTTACCGAAGGCGCTGGAGAAAATAAAGAATTTACTGATCAATTTAATTAATTTTTTATCGTCAGATAAACATTCTCAGAATAAATTAGTTATCAGTCACTTTGCTGATGAATTAGCGAAGAAAATCACTGATGCTCAGCCTGATCCGGTGACAGGTTTGTGCTCGGTCACGTTTTATGTGTGTAACCAACGAGTCCATCTGGTGGAGGAACCCTATGAAAAAATTATACGTAGGATCTTTAGGATCAACCAACTGATAACGATAGAAAAAAATGACGTATTTTTAGAAAAAAGAGTGGAAAGTGTGCTGTGATCATGATCAAATGATCATTCGCCAAAACAA
>JBOFSC010000312.1:0-2848 GCA_051651345.1 Enterobacteriaceae bacterium | reverse complement strand
CCTGGCCTGCGAACTGCTGGAGCAGGTGGGCTATCAGTTGGGTAAGGCGATCGCCATCAGTGTTAACCTGTTTAATCCACAAAAAGTGGTGATTGCAGGGGAGATCACCCTGGCGCAAAATCTGTTGCTAAGCGCTATTGGGCAGTGTATTAATACCCAGACCCTGAAAGCCTTTCGCCAGCCGTTGCCGGTGGTTATCTCAGAACTGCATCAGCAAAATGCGATCGGTTCGTTTGCCCTGGTCAAACAGGCGATGCTGAATGGACTGTTACTGCAACATCTGCTTAAGTGAGCAGTTTGGGTATAAAATCGCCCGGGCGGTTAAATAGCATGCGGTAGAACGTGATATCGTAAAAAACTAGTTGACGCCAAAGGGCCGTATACGCATAATGCGGCCCGCAATGCCGATGCAGGTAAAGAGTAAAAGAGGGCTACGTAGCTCAGCTGGTTAGAGCACATCACTCATAATGATGGGGTCACAGGTTCGAATCCCGTCGTAGCCACCACTTTCTTGCGGGAGTGGCGAAATTGGTAGACGCACCAGATTTAGGTTCTGGCGCCGCGAGGTGTGCGAGTTCAAGTCTCGCCTCCCGCACCATTCAGAGCTCAGATATCAGTAGTCAGATATCAGATACTTTGAATAGAGGCATGCATGCAGATGTCAGATTTCAGACATCAGATATCAGAAGAGATCACCCTCTGATGTCTGACTACTGATATCTGAGTTCTGAATTGGGGTGTAGCCAAGCGGTAAGGCAGCGGGTTTTGATCCCGCCATTCCCAGGTTCGAATCCTGGCACCCCAGCCATATACAGATGTCAGATATCAGAAGTCAGATATCAGGAAATGAAGTGTATTCCATCTGACTTCTGAAATCTGACTTCTGACCTCTGAATTGGGGTGTAGCCAAGCGGTAAGGCAGCGGGTTTTGATCCCGCCATTCCCAGGTTCGAATCCTGGCACCCCAGCCATATACAGATATCAGACTTCAGATGTCAGGAAAAGACGCTGAGTCCCTCTGAAGTCTGAAGTCTGAAGTCTGACTCCCAACGCGTAACGTAGCACCTGCTTTTTAAGTTCCCCGGAATTTTGTGCCGCCACCAGGGCGAGATTTCTCAGCAATGCCAGGGGAGAACAGTTGTTGCTAAATGCGTTGTAGAAGAGATCCATACCGGTTTGCATCAACAGGTTGTCCGGGCGACGGCGGCGCTGATAGCGCTCCAGAGTGGAACGGCTGTACCAGCAGGTGTTGTTCTGGCGTGCCCAACGCAGGGTATCCAGCAGCGCGGCAACATCACGATAGCCCAAATTTACCCCCTGTCCGGCCAGAGGATTGATCGTATGAGCCGCATCACCCAGTAACACCACCCCCTGATCCACATAGCTCTGGGCATGGCGGCGCACCAACGCAAATGAGCCACTGCGCAGCGCCTGCACGGGCCCCAGACGTTCCGGGAACGCCCTGGCGATCTCCCGGGTCAATTCTGTGGGTGCCTGCGCCATCAGCTGGCGGATACGTTGTGGATGGTCATACCAGGCCAGGGTGGCATAGTGATCGTGCAGGGGCAGGAAGGCTCTGGGCCCGCTGGGATGAAAAACCTGCCAGGTGGTATCCTGTTGCCCCTGTTCGGTTTGTACCGTAATCAACATGCAGGCTTGACGATAGGCCCAGCCACTGATACCAATACCCGCCAGACGGCGAACCCTTGAGTCGGCACCATCAGCGCCGATCACCAGTTTGCTGCGCAGCTGTCGCCCAGATTGCAGGGTCATCAGCCAGCCGTCTCCGTTAGGGGTGAGGGTTGCCAGGGTATCCGGCGTACAGAGTGTAACCCCAGGCGTACGCTGTAACTGTTGCCATAAGCCAAGCTGTATCACGGAGTTTTCCACCATAAAGCCTAGCTCTGTCAGCCCGAGAGAGGCGGCAGAAAAATTGAGGTGCCACTGCTGGTGCTCCCAGGTTTGCAGATGGCGATAGGGTGTGACACGCATTGCTTCAATGTCGGACCAGGCACCCGCCTGCTGCAAAACAGCAACGGAGCCAGAGCTGATGGCAGAGACGCGCAATTCCGGCTCGCCGCCTGGAATAAAGGGTGGTGGGCTACCTGCTTCCACCAGTACTACCGTCCAGCCCTCCTGAGCCAGCATCAACGCAGCGGCCGCGCCCACCATGCCACCGCCGATCACCACTATATCGTACTGCTCGTTTTTTATGCTGCTCATTGCGCTCTGGTCACCATTTTCTGTCGTCACTCAGACTGTTACTATCGTCGTTATTGGCCATATTATAAATCACACCCCTCTCTTCTGTCCCCTTTCCCCTGTCACCTGTTTTTTCCCCGCTCTATCAGTTAAAATAAAACCAATTTATTGCCGGAGTTGTTGTTCAAGTCGATGAATAAAAAATTACATATCAAAACCTGGGGCTGCCAGATGAATGAGTATGACTCATCCAAAATGGCAGACCTGCTGGAGGCGACACTGGGTTATCAGTTAACAGAACTGGCGGAAGAGGCCGATATTCTGCTGCTAAATACCTGTTCTATCCGTGAAAAAGCCCAGGAGAAGGTGTTCCACCAGCTTGGGCGCTGGAAAAAGCTGAAACAGGAGAAACCTCATCTGATTATCGGTGTGGGCGGTTGTGTCGCTTCACAGGAAGGAGCACATATTCGTGAGCGGGCTCCCTATGTCGATGTGATCTTTGGCCCACAAACTCTACACCGCCTGCCGGAAATGATCGCGCAGTCCAGAAGTGGCCAGGGTGCGGTGATCGATGTCAGTTTCCCTGAAATCGAAAAATTTGACCGCCTGCCGGAGCCCCGTGCCGAAGGCCCTTCCGCCTTTGTCT
>JBOFSC010000311.1:0-4515 GCA_051651345.1 Enterobacteriaceae bacterium | reverse complement strand
TTTGCGACTCATGGTCAACGAGCTCATCCCAGGCGAGATCAGAAAAGTATGTTGCTATCGTTAGGTCTTAGTATTTACCCTGTAATGAATTAAAGGTACATCAATGTGTTATGAGCTTAAGTACCTACATATGATGCAGTTATTTGTAATAATTTTAGGTTTAATAATAGATCATCATTTTTTAAGTTGGAAATCTCTATAGCTATATTGCCAACCTTTAGCTTTTTTATTTCAGGAAGTAGGAAAAAAACAAATCCTGTTACAATTGAAATTGTTGAAAAATAAACAACATTGCTTTCATTTTTAAAGTAAATGCATCCTGACAACAGCAATATTGCAGATATTATAAATGAAATAATCCCGCGCGTTGAAAATATCTCTTTGAGATTACCACAAAATTTTTTGTACAATTTTATTACCTCTAACAGATAGTGTTGATAAAATAATTACAAGCTTAGTAAAGTTTTGCAAGAATAAAGCTGTACGTCACGAGAATACTCCAGCAGAGTTGTGTTTGCCCCTGCTGTCCGGCCAGAATTCACGCAGCAACGCCGTTTTTGCCTGTTTCTGTTATCTATCAGTGAGTTACGCTTTCCGTTTGCCGCTGCGGTGGCCCGTTCCCCCGTTCCCCGCCTGAACCGCTACTTTTCTGCTCTCCCGTCTGTCCGGTTGGGTAACAGAGTACGCCCCCCCACCCCCGAAACGGGCGCCCTTTCCCCCCACAAACACTACATATGGTATGCCGGTCAGCGGCGGCCGATACTATATGTGGTGGTTTTACCTGCGGGCGCCCTCCCCCGCCGTTAAGATGGCTCTCCCTGGTGCCTGGTTTTTTTACGCTGTCTGCGTAAAAAAACCAATCACGGGCGCCATCGTTCCCGAATTATATAAGTAAAGTAGTTGCAAAAGCGAAGAGTGTGGTAGCTTTAATGAGTATATGAGTATATGAGTAATGATCAATATAGATCAATGCCCTAATGGGCATGAAAGGCAACAACTCCGTTCTAGCATAGCTTCTCATTACTGATTTGCCGAAGCCCGCCGTAAGGCGGTACGACCTTTCAGGGTGTGCAGCTTCCTCCCCTTTGCTGCCAGGCGTGTTTTGTGAGCGTAGCGAACTGCGGACTTTCAGCCATGCAGTAGCTGGATGGTCGAAGACAAAAGGACGTTACAGCATCGGGGGTTTGGCTGGCCACGGCTATGTCGTGAAGCGGACTTCGTTCCGCCCCTTCGGGTTTCCAGCGCCTACCCGAAAAGACTTTTCACTGCCACGTCATAAGGGGCGCTAAGTCCGGGTATGCGCATTGTCATTTTCTCCTGTGCATCTTTCCTCTTCGTATCAGCTTCCGGTAATCATTCCCCGTCACAACCTGATCAGCAAGGGTATATAAACGCTCCGCGCCCTTGCTGATCAGAACGATTCCAGGGCCTTGAACCGTCAGGCGATACGAAGACGAAATTTACACTGACGGAGAAATAACCATGACTATTAATTTGCATACCCAGACAAGCGCCCCTAATTCCGCAGCAGCGACCAGCGTATCCCCGCTGGAGCAGTCAGGCTCACCAAAAACGAAATTTTCTAAAGGCAAGACCAAACATGATATCTATCAGACTGTAACTGATAGCATCATAGAGGCGTTAGAAATGGGGGTTAAGCCGTGGGTGTGTCCCTGGAAGCGCAACGGTGCAATGTCCGGTATTCCGTCAAACTTCGCTACAGGAGCGGCATACAGCGGAATGAATATTATGCTGTTGTGGTTTAGTGCAGCAAAGCAGGGGTTTAACGATTCTCGTTGGTTGACCTATAAACAGGCTCAGGAACAGGGCGCACAGGTTCGCAAAGGTGAGCGTGGTACAGTGGGTATTTTTTATAAGACTCTGGAAAAAGAAGATGAGGCCGGGGAGATTGAAAAAATTCCTATGATTAAAGCCTTCACCGTGTTTAATGTTGCACAAATTGATGGGTTATCTCTGAACGAAGAAGAGGCCACTTCGCAGCCGGTGGTTGAGTTCGATCCATTGCCACAGGTTGAAACGCTATTTCAGCGTACAGGCGCGAACATAACAGAACGGGGCCAGCAAGCATTTTTTCGACCAGCAACAGACGAAATCTGGTTGCCAGAGCGCCATCTGTTTGCAGATGCAGCGAATTTTTACGCGACGGGTTTACATGAGTTGGTGCATTGGAGTGGGGCCAAGAGTCGTTTAGATCGTGAAATGAAGGGGCGATTCGGATCGGAAGAGTACGCTTTTGAAGAACTGATCGCAGAGCTTGGAAGCGCGTTCTTAATGGCGGATTTGTGCGTGGTGGGGGAAGTTCAGCACGAAAGCTATATTGCCTCATGGCTGAAATCATTGAAGGGCGATAAACGCTATATTTTTAAAGCGGCCAGTGCTGCATCTAAAGCCCATCGATATCTGATGGATTGTTAGAAAACATGAGGCCCTGCAAGTCAGGGCTTCAAATTTTCTGAAAGATAGCTATAACTCGTTTGATTTTTATAACCAACTATTTTTAATTATTTAATTTTTAACCCGGTTCGCGCTGCTGGACGCTGGCCAGCTGCTGCAGGCAGCAATAAAAAAGAGTATAGAATCAAAAATATTGATGCTGTTTCAGTAGCGGCTGGCAAGTTCGCTGGATTCGCTCCAGAGGCGGTTAAACTCAGCGTGGTATGTTGCCGCCAGTGTTGGCACGTTCTGTATCAGAATCACGTTTTCCGCGTTGTGTTGTGCAGCGCTGGCGGTGTAGTTGAATGAGCCTGTTTGTACAGTCTCGCTATCAACGACCATAAATTTATTATGCATAATTGCGTATTGTGCATTCAGTCTCACCGGCACGCCCTGGTTAGCAAGGAACGTAACGGCGGTGTATCTGTCGTTATTGGCCTTTTCGTCGGCCACTACCCGGACAGAAACCCCACGATTTTTTGCGGCGACAAGTGCCGCCGCAACCGGCTTACTGGTGAAGCTGTAAGCCGCTACGTCAATGCTACGCCTTGCGCTATCGATGGTGTTTATAACTATCTGCAACGCACTTTTGCCAGCAGAGGGCGAAAAGCCAGCGGAAACAGTAGGCGCTGCTATGGTCAGCTCCGGCATAGCCGTTATCATGGCCAGAATAAAAAATATCGATTTACGCATGGGATTGTAACTCCTGACAGGTGGGATAAATTCTGCGTACTCACTCAAAACGGAATATCATCGGAGTCGTCAAAATCCAGTGGCGGCCTGTCATTTTGTTGACTGCTATCATTTTGCTGTTGGGTTGAGCCATCACTCGGACGGCCACCAAGCATCTGTAATGTGCCGCCAACATTTACTATCACTTCTGTTGTATAGCGATCCTGACCGCTCTGATCCTGCCACTTGCGTGTTCGTAACTGGCCCTCAATGTAGACTTGAGATCCTTTGTGCAGGTATTCGCCTGCAACCTCGGCCAGTTTGCCGTATAAAGTCACGCGGTGCCATTCAGTTTTTTCTTTTGTCTCACCAGTCTGTTTGTCACGCCAGGAGTCGGATGTTGCCAGGGTCAGATTTGCGACCGCTCCGCCGTTCGGCATGTAGCGGACTTCTGGATCCTGGCCCAGGTTGCCTATCAGAGTAACTTTGTTGATACCTCTAGCCATAATTCACCTCACTGATTTATGTTGTTAAGTCAAGGGTTTTCAATTCATCCATTGTATAAAAGCGGAATACGTTGCGGTGTTTTGCCTCCAGCGTGACATGCTGGCTGTCTGCAATAACCTGTTTAATTGTGTCAAACAGCAAGACCAATGCCCGTTTCTTTTGCTCGTCAGGCACAATATAGAACACGAAAAACCAGAGGTTTTCTGTTCTGGCTTGCAGGTGGCTGGCGATAATTTGTTGATAGCGTGCTTTTGTTTTTAAGCTGCGTTCCGTTTCAACTGCTATTCGTTTACCGTTTGGCAGGGTGATTAATCCGTCAGGTCGGTGCTTAACCTTAAACTGGTTTAAAAATGTGTTACGGTCGCCATTAATCCAGTCTGTTGCTCCTTTCTGTTCCAGTATCAGATGAGCCAGCTGATTATCAAGATGGTGATCCAGACTCCATCCCTTTAATTTGGAAGGTTCAAAACGTGACGGGAAGATCCTATCTTCCGGTTTGAGCACAATGGCTATACCATCCTGTGTTATTCCCCACAGGGCAAGACTGCCAAGACGTGATACAAAATTATGCTTTTGAATAAGGCCCATTCCCTCCACTTTATCGAGTAGGCGATAAAGTGGAGGGTTTGCCTGATAACCGAAAAGTTGTTTAAGTGTGTCGAAATCGCTATAAGTTTCCTCTTTCAGAAAATTAAGAAGCTGCACTATCTTTTTGTTGTGACGGTCTTTTCGTTCTTTATAACTACTCATATGTAGGTACTTAAGCTCATAACACATTGATGTACCTTTAATTCATTACAGGGTAAATACTAAGACCTAACGATAGCAACATACTTTTCTGATCTCGCCTGGGATGA
The DNA here is from genome assembly GCA_051651345.1 of Enterobacteriaceae bacterium. Lineage (GTDB taxonomy): Bacteria > Pseudomonadota > Gammaproteobacteria > Enterobacterales > JBOFSC01 > JBOFSC01. The sequence goes on along the minus strand of JBOFSC010000311.1, from coordinate 25 downwards.
GCTCGTTGACCATGAGTCGCAAAAA
>JBOFSC010000310.1:0-7062 GCA_051651345.1 Enterobacteriaceae bacterium | reverse complement strand
TTTGCTTTGGCTTCCTGCTGGGCTCAGTGATCCTTTAACACGCCCTCCCCTCCATATTCTGGAGGGGAATCCCCCTGCTGCTTTCTTGCGCAATCAAATAGCTATCCGACCTGGAATGTTATATCTTCTTTAATAAGTTCTCTGTAAACTTAGGGAACCGTGGATACCCTATGGCTTTGTAGACCATTTGCCGCAGGACGCGGCAAGCTGAGCCCCCAGGGATGGGTTCACGGCGGGTCTACAAAGCCATAGGGTATCCACGGTTCTGTCACTATACATATCGTAAGGAGAGTTATGAACGATACGACTGCCGTGGTTGTTTTGTGTACTGCTCCTGATGAAGCCACGGCCCAGGAGTTGGCTTCCCTGCTGCTGGCGGAAAAACTGGCAGCCTGCGTCACTTTGCTACCAGGGGCAACCTCACTCTATTGCTGGCAGGGAAAGATGGAGCAAGAGTATGAAGTACAGATGTTGATCAAAAGTGATATCCAGCATCATGACGCATTGCTAAAATGCATACAGCAGAATCATCCTTATGAAGTGCCTGAACTGCTCGTTTTACCTGTTCTTAGCGGAGAGAGGAAGTATATTCAATGGCTGCACGCATCTTTAGCATAATTATCTGTCTGTCAGTCGCACTGCTTTCCGGTTACAGTAGTGCGCAAAATAATTTTTTTACCACCCCAGCCACCACATCGACTTATGCCCCTGTCGATCAGGCTTTTGCCTTTGATTTTCAGCAGAAAGGCAGACAGTTACATCTCACATGGCAGATTCAGCCAGGTTACTACCTCTATCAACAGAAGATCACTGTCCAGGCGCACAATGCCACCTTGGGACATTTTGATCTGCCTGCAGGTAAAAGCCACAAGGATGAGTTTTTTGGCACGGTGGAGATCTATGACCAGCCGTTAACACTAACCATTCCCATCGCACAAGCCAGCGATGCCGGTGAAGTCACTGTTACCTATCAGGGGTGTGCGAAGGCAGGCTTTTGCTACCCGCCGGAGACACGCTCGGTTCCCCTGACGTCGGTAAAGGCCTCTCAGCAAGCTGATACCGCTTCGCAGCAACCCAGTAGCGCTGTGCAACAGCCGGTCACGACCCAGGGCAGTGAGTTACCCTTCTCACCCCTGTGGGCTCTGTTGCTGGGGATTACCATCGCCTTTACCCCCTGCGTACTGCCGATGTACCCCCTGATTACCGGCCTGATTCTGGGTCACGACCGTCCCCAGTCTCTACGGCGGTTATTGGCCCTGTCCCTGGCCTATGTGCAGGGGATGGCTTTAACCTACACCTTGTTGGGCCTGGTCGTCGCGGCAGCAGGCTTACAGTTCCAGGCAGCGTTGCAAAATGCCTGGATTTTGATCGGCCTGTCAGTGCTGTTTTGCCTGCTGGCCTTTTCCATGTTCGGCTTCTATTCGCTGCAGTTACCCTCCAGCGTACAGACTCGCCTCGCCCAACTCAGTAACACCCAAAGTGGGGGCTCACTAACCGGTGTATTTATTATGGGGGCGGTCGCAGGTCTGATCTGCTCCCCCTGTACCGCCGCACCCCTGAGTGCCATCCTGCTCTATATCGCCCAAAGCGGCAATGTTGTCGCTGGCGGGGTCACTCTCTATCTCTATGCCCTGGGCATGGGGCTACCATTAATTGCAGTGACCCTGTTTGGACACCGCCTGTTACCGCGCAGTGGCCCCTGGATGCAGCATATCAAAGAGGGATTCGGCTTTATTATCCTGGCGATGCCGCTGTTTTTGCTACAGCGTCTGTTGTCAGACGTCTGGGAAATCCGTCTGTGGTCACTCTGGGCCATCGCCTTTTTAGGCTGGGGATTTGTCCTCAGCCTGCGTCATACCCATGGTCTGGCCCGGATCATTCAGCTTGTGTTGCTGGTTGCCCTGTTAGTAAGCGCTCGCCCCCTGCAGGATTGGGTCTTTGATGAAGCACGCCCTGCCCCCACTGAGCAACTGACATTTCAGCACATCAATAATATGGCTGAACTGCACGCCGCCCTGACTCAGGCCCGGGGTAAAAAAGTGATGCTGGATTTCTATGCGGACTGGTGTATTGCCTGTAAAGAGTTTGAGAAACAGACCTTCAGCGATCCGGCAGTACAGCGTCAGTTAGCCGATATGGTGCTGCTGCAGGCAAATGTCACCGCCAATAATCAGGACGATGTGGCACTTTTCAAAGCGTTGCAGATTCAGGGGCTACCCACCATTATCTTCTATGGTGAGCAGGGCACAGAATTGGCGGGCCAGCGCATTCACGGCTTTATGGATGCCGGGCGTTTTATGCAGCATCTGCAGCAGATAACAGAACACAGTAGCACGAAAAATGCAGTTAAAAGCGCTGACTAAGGGTCGTTTTCACTCCACGCGACAACAGGATGATAGCTGGATTGAAGAGACACTGCGCGCCCATCTGAGCGCCCCCCATTGGCTGGCTGAGGGAGACTACCTGTTCAAACAGGGACAACAGGTGAAGCAACTGATGCTGGTTTCTGCCGGTAAAGTCTCTCTCTGCTACAATGCGGAAAATGCCCGCCGTTTTCAATTGGGCACCATCGAGTGCGATGAGCAGCTTTTTGGCGAGATGGAGTTTTTCACCGGATACCCCTGCCAGCTGGATATTATCGCCCAGGAACCCCTCAGGGTTGCCGTCTGTTCCTGCGACAAACTGGAGCAGTTACTGCTGACACATCCCAGGCTGGCCATCTTCTTTGCCAGCGCTATGGCGGTGGATTACCAGGATACCCTCGATATCTTCCTGCACCGTCTGCTCTATCCCATCGCCCACAATATCGCCTACGATCTCTATCGTCAGTATCAGAAAAAATTACCGATGGATGGTTTTAGTAAAAACTATCTGGAGGCAGAGCGTTTTGGTACCACTGACCGCGTCTATCGTCGGGCGGTCAAAGAGCTGATCGATGCTGGTCTGGTCACTCGCGGCCCCCATGGTCTGGAAATCACCGATATTGCCAGGCTCGAACAATTTCTGGGCAACGATATTTTCAGTTAACGGCCTGCCCACAACTTGCGGACAGGCCCCTGGAGATTAGAACTTGTATGACACGCTGAAGTAATGGCCCCAGCCACTGGTTCTGCCTGCGCCCGCTCTGTCTTTCATCAGTGCCATATTATGGAAATACTTCAATCCATAACCGACCGCATAATGATCACTATGCCAATAAATACCGTTATACCACTCCACGGCATTATTGCTGTACAGCTTATCCTTACGGCTCAACTTATTGGCAGCAAATTGATAGTCCATATAGCCCTGATAATTGAGATAGCTGCCATTGCCAAATTGGTACACCGGCGTGGACCAGTTGGTGGAGAACATATAGCCATCCCATTTACCTTCATTGGCGGCACCATAGTTTTCACGTACATAACGGGCATATAAATTCACGCCCATTTTACCAAACCAGGGGACATTAATATCGGATCCAGGGCCGATATAGCTCTCCCAAAGCTCTCTGTCGCCAATATTGGTGACCGTCGCCAGATATAACTCCTCTACCGGTCCAAAGGAGAAATCGCTATTAAACAGTCCATCCAGAGAGACGCGGGGAGAGAGCTTGGCAAAGAAGTTATCCCCTCCATGACGATCATCATTATGCCGATTAAAAATATCGAATATATCGACATAACCGTACAGATCAATAATGCCCGCTCTGGCACCGAACTCCACTTCCAGATAGGTATCATCCCTGATGCCGTAGGGAATTTTGGCATCAAGGCTCTGCATTAAATTAAACTGCAGCCATTTATAATCATTTTTACGTGTATTACCATCACGATAGTCAGCAGCATAAGCAGTGGTGGCAAAAGCAGCTAAAAACAGGGCTATGACCTTATTTAAGATCAAAAATTTTCCATGATGTTTCATCATTGTTCTCTCGTATTGTCAGTTTTATTTTATCTATTTTTATTAATTTTTTTGCCCCTGTTCATCATTTCAAATAATTAACAGGGGCCAGAACTTACTCAGGAAACCGGGGCAGCGATAAGTTCACTTTTGGCTGATTTCAGCAATAAACCGACCAGCATAACCAGAATCAACAGATAGAGCAGCGGTATGGCATACATAATATTCTGCAGGCCAATCACTTTTTCCATCAGGGCACTAATAGCGGGGCTGAACATGGCACCCGTGCTACCGCTGATCAGGATATAAGAGACATTGCGACTGCTGGCACGTCGAACAAAGGAGACGCCATAAGCGATAAACGAGTTATAGAGTGCCGCACAGACAAAGCCATAGGCATAAGCCAAATAATCCAGGTGAGCGACCTGATCTGTCGTCACAATACAGGAGGTAATCACCAATGCCAGAGCAATGATAGTAATCAGGAAGTAGTGTATTTTGACCCGGCTGACAATAACTGTGGAAACCAGCGCACCGATCAGCGCTGCGCCCCAATATTGGGTAATGATATTACCTGCTACTTCAAATGGAATATCAAACTTCTGCTTCACAAACAGGGGAGCCCAGGTCAAAAAGGTATACAGCGCCAACATCCCCAAAAACAGACCAACGCCGCCGCTGATAATTCCCAGATTCCACTCTGATTGATTGCTGCTCTCTTCGCCTTTAGCTGCCCCAGGTTCGCAGCGGGAAAAATTGGTCATCACCACCAGGGCCAGCATCAACAAGGCGACCAAACCCACCGTGAGATAGCTATAACTCCAGGATAACTGATGGGTCAGGGCATAGGTTGTCACCAACGGGAAAACCACCCCAGCCACATTGAAAGTCGCATCCTGCACTACCAGCATGGTACTTTGGATTTTATCCCGCCACACCGACACCACTATGGTGCCTGCAATACAGAGCCCAATACCCCCACAGAAACCGATCAGTGTCATGGCCACCATGATCACAGTGATGCCGCCGATACCGTGCATCGCCAGGGCAGAGAGGAAAACAACGATATAGCTGGTACAAGTGAGCCGCTTGATACCGATTTTCTCAATCATAAAGAAGGCAGCGATAGTTCCGGCCAATGCCCCACCATTAAGCAGCGAGAAAACAGAGGCCACCACATTGATATCAGCCTGATAAGTATTGGCAATAGGCTCGATCAACATACCAAACTGGCTGGCAAAACCCGCCATAATAAAGTTGGCGAGAAAACTAATAGCGGTAAGCGCCATTTTATTATTCATTGCAAACTCCCAGCAATATCCAGGATTACGCGGTGACGGCGGTATTTAACGCCAGCTCAATCATCTGATTGAACGTCAGTTGACGCTCTTCTGCCGTGGTCTCCTCTCCAGTCAGACAGTGATCCGACACGGTCAGAATAGCCAGTGCTTCGATACCGAACTGATGTGCCAGAGCATACAAACCTGCCACTTCCATATCGATACCCAATACGCCAAACTTCTCCAGCGCCGGGATCAGGGTTTCATCGGGATCATAGTAGAGATCACCGCTGAACACATTACCCACTTTAACTGGAATCTGATTTTTCTCAGCCAGCATCCAGGCCCGTTGTAATAGAGAAAAGGAGGCAGAAGTTGCCATCGTATAGCCTGCACAGCGCTTACTGTTGGTTACCGCATCGGTACCTGCTGCGATAGCCAGAATAATATCGCGCATTTTTACATCACGCTGTGTCGCGCCCAGACTGCCAATACGGATGATACGCTTAACCGAAAAGTCATGAATTAACTCATGGCCATACAGTGTCATGGAGGGAATCCCCATACCATGCCCCATCACGGAAAGACGTTCGCCCTGATAGTAGCCGGTATAGCCCAACATATTGCGCACATTGGTGACTTCACGCGCCTCTGTCAGATAGTTTTCGGCAATAAACCTGGCCCGTAACGGGTCCCCTGGCATAATCACAGTCCCGGCAAAGTCACCTGGCTGAGCATTAATATGAGCGGTCATTCTTGAACTCCTTTTATAATATGTTTTTAAATCAACTAAATGCATTCATTCCTTTGAAAGGTGAATGTCAATATGACCGATTGTAGCCACTCTTTTCCGGTGAAACTGCGGACATAAGTCCTGCTCGTCCGATCCAGGTCTCATTTCTACAAACTTGTGGACAACCGCACTCCAGCCCCTCCATTTTGTCTGCCTTCCTTGTATGCGTTCTGCAACATTCTACAGAATCTGCCCCCTGGGCAGGAGAAAAAAACAGCAAAAAGGCAGAACTCTGCTACAATAGGCTAGTTTTGCAGCAATCAGTTGGTCTGATGAAATAAACGGGTTGACTGAATCCATCCAATACGGTTTAATGCGCGCCATTGCCCGGATAGCTCAGTCGGTAGAGCAGAGGATTGAAAATCCTCGTGTCCTTGGTTCGATTCCGAGTCCGGGCACCATTTTCAGAAGCGCTTGTCAGGTTTTCACGATGAAAAAATGACAGGTTCTATATGGGCCAGAGCAGTAACCGAAGATAAAGTTGAACAGTTTTGTTTGACAGCATCATTGCTCGGTTGTTGTCTAAAAGGCTCTTGAAATACCCACCTGTTGCTGCAGGTGGGCGTTTTCATATGCGATTTTTACAGATTTCATATACAAATGTCAAATCGTGTCAAGGAGATACTCACTTCCTGCACATCACTATTTACAAAAATATGATGCAGATCACGTCACATCTCGTTGCGATACAGATCCGTATGCAGTGCCAGTTCTCTTTCCAGTGTTCGCCCCGCCACATCCAGGTTGATATCAATATATTCCATGGTGGTGCTGATATTGCAGTGCCCCAACAGATCCTTGACCAGATGCAGGTTTCTGTCAGGCGCGATCATCAGCGTAGAGGCCAGCGTATGGCGAAAACGGTGAGATGATACTGCAAACCCGCACTCTCTCGATAAGCGGCGGAAAAAGGAGCGTGTCGGCTGAATGGACGGGAGCTGTGGTAAGCTGTTACGTTCAGATTTATTACAAGTCAGACGTTGCAAATGAAAGAGGTGATCGCTCCCTTTGGCACCGCACTCCATCGCCCTCTGCATCAGAAAGGTCAACTGCGCATGAAGATACGGAACAATGGGGACTCTCCACTCCCGATGTGTTTTGCTGCCA
>JBOFSC010000309.1:0-4875 GCA_051651345.1 Enterobacteriaceae bacterium | reverse complement strand
GTGATAACAGCTCTTTACTACTATCGGTATGACTGCCAGAGTTCAGCACTGCAAGAGAACAGTTGCGGTATAAACGATAGAGATCGCTGCTGGCGGTGCGTTTAAGCAAATCCACTTCCACCTGGGAAAGCAAATCCATAGAACCGATTGGGCTAATTTGTGTAATCATATAAGCTCCTGAACATGGCCCAATGTAGGTCATGACTCCTGACTGACGAATAAACACATTATATAGTAATTGCCTGCATTAACAGAGGAAAAAGCATGAATTCAGCCACTATTGCCACAGCGCTACACCACTTCACTGCCGCTTATAGTGCATTGTGGCAGCGACAATGGGGACATCTGCCCGCCAGTGAATCTCTGTTTGGTATCGCTTCACCCTGTATTGTGAGCACAGAAGGGGAAGCGGTTTTGTGGCAGCCGCAGCCGATGCCTGCAGGGGCTACCCTGGAGGCCGTAGGACGCGCTGTGGATTTGCAATTACATCCTGATATTGAGGTTTTCTATACCACGCAATATGCAGGCGATCTGCATGGCCTCTACCAGGGAGAGCCGCTGACTCTGCTCCAAGCCTGGAGTGCAGAGGATTTTGTGCGTCTGCAGGAAAATCTGATTGGCCATCTGTTAACCCAGCGCAGGCTGAAATTGTCGCCGACGCTTTTTCTGGCCACCACCAGCGACGATACCCGGGTTATCTCTCTGTGCAATCTTACCGGTCAGGTGTTGAATGAACGTCTGGGCAGCCGTGAACGTAGCCAATTATCTGATACGCTGGCCTGTTTTTTGACCAGTTTACAGCCCCTGTGTAACAGGGTGTACTAAAGAGAAAGGCTTTTGTTCATTTTTCCGTCCCAGGAGAGTGAATGTAATGCTATACACCGTGTGAGAGATAACTCACATGTATTGTAAGACAAGTCGTTTCTTGCTATGAGTATGTGCTGGCAGCTTTTTAATATTTTAATTAGAAAACAAAATATTATCTTTTTTATTATCGGAACAGAGATCTGCAGGTACCGTTTTATACTGTATTAGCGACTTGTGTTACGGGCGGTTTTAAACGATCTTTATAGGCAAGCAAGGACGTTTAACAGCAACAATAACGAACAAGAAAAAAAGCAAACCGGTCAGGAAACCACACCACTTTTTAAGGCACGGACAGCCTTGATGTTAAGAAGATGGCCAGTGTGGGAGCTCAGTGGCTCAGGAGGAAACTAAGGAACAGTTTCAATTAATAAGGAAGTCAGGAAGAGTAACAGGACCCCTCAGGAAGAGGCAGGGAGCTTCGGGAAAGAAGCAGGAGTGAGTCACGGAGGATGAAAGGACAACTTCAGGAGTGAAGAGCAGGGTTCCCTTAACGGAGCGAGGGAGGACAGTTTGGCTGAAGGAGAGTCTGTCAGGATGATATTTTTACAGCTATCAGGATGATAGAAGGATGTCGCAAGGAGAGGCCGGTTCAGGATAACCAACGGGAAAAGTTTTCAGGGAGTGAACAGGAAGTAAAAGTGGTATAGCAGGACAGCTAGCAAGCGAAACTGGGTGTACTGCCTCCGGCAGTACACCCCCCTTTCTCTTACTGCAATCACAGCAGAGATGTTATTTATACTAGCATAAAAAAATTGTTCGGAAAGTCTTCTGTAAAAAATAATTTTAACCTAATCCGATCTAAAAAAACTACGCATGTAACGTATTGTTTACTACTACCTTTACACTTTATCTTTTGCGCCGACAGCGTATTCTGTTGGCGCAAGATATCACGATATCATCTCTTCAGCGTTATCCGGAACGCGATGAAAATGACGTTTAAAATAGATCAGTCCATGTCCCTCATCACTGAGCTCAATATGATCAATAGTCACCAGAAAAAGGTCATGGGAGCCCACCTGCTGGATATCGCTGATGGTCCCTTCCAGACTCACCAGCGCATCATGCAACAGCGGTTGCTGTAGCTTACCCGGACGCCAGATATCCCATTCGAAACGCTGCTCCATGGTGGCTTCCGTCATACCCGCAAAGTGGCGCGCAATCTGCTCCTGTTCATGGCTTAGAACATTGATACAGAGTGTGCCATTGGCTTTAAAAATCGGATTCATCTCACTATTGCGGTTAATGCATAGCAACAGTGTGGGCGGAGAATCGGTGACGGAACAGACCGCTGTGGCCGTGATTCCGCAGCGTCCGTGTGGGCCATCGGTGGTGATCACATTGACAGCGGCAGAGAGATTGGCCATCGCATCGCGAAAGCGTAAACGGTGTTCATCATTACGAGACATGGTACTTTTACTCCTTTGGGGCGATGGCTCCCTCCAGACCTGGGCCCGGAGGAGCTACTCCCTGATGCGTCAAGATTTGCTCAGTTTATCCAGTTGATTAATATCATCCGGATTGGTCAGATGGGGTACTTTCCAGCCGTTGATATCATAATCCGACAGACAGCGCTCGACCATATCTGTCATTTGCTTCATTGAGCCATTACCTTCTGCGGCGCGCAGACACTGGAGACGGATCTCATCCTGGCTGCCGGCATAGTTGATCTCATAGAGCTCATGGCGACCACCAAACTCACTGCCCATGGCATCCCACATCAATTTCAGAATTTTGATCCGCTCAATATGGTCAATGCCGTTGGAACCGCGTACATACTTCGCCAGATAGCCTTCCAGTTCAGGATGCTGTAGATCCCTGACGCTGGAGGGTAAATAGATCAGGCCGCTGGTGACGTTTTTCTCGACGATCAGTTTGATTTTGTTGTAGGCCATCGGTGCCATGACACGATAGGTTTGCAGCGCGGAGAGATCGGGCAGGAAGGCACCATTTTTCCACGCTTTAGCCTCTGCCCACATGGCATCGCTCAGCGACCAGAACAGATTGCGCCAGGCCACCACTTCCCCCAGATCCGCCTGTACCCCACGAAACTCCAGAACACCGGTACACTCCAGGCTTCTCTTGAGTAGCGCGGTGATAAAATCGAGTTTTACCGCCAGACGAATACAGGCTTGCATCGGGAACAGACGGGCGAAGCCTCCCTGTACGGTCCAGTTGCGGCAGCGATCAAAATCTTGATAAATCAGTACGTTTTCCCAGGGAATCAGCACTTTGTCCAGAACCAAAATGGCATCGTTTTCATCAAAGCGGCTGGAGAGCGGGTAATCAAAGGGGGAGCCGGTAGCCCCGGCCACCAGCTCATAGGAGGCGCGGGAGATCAGCTTTACCCCGGGTGCATCCATCGGCGCTACAAACATCAGGGCAAAGTTGGGATCCTGGCCCATCACCTGAGCGGAGCCGAAGCCGATACAGTTGTAGTGGGTCAGGGCGGAGTTGGTGGCGACCACTTTGGCACCGCTGACAATAATGCCCGCATCGGTCTCTTTTTCCAGCTGTATATAGACATCACGCACCTGATCGGCGGGTTTATGGCGGTCGATGGGTGGGTTGACGATGGCATGATTAAAGTAGAGGCAGGACTCCTGAATACGCTGATACCAGCGGCGGGCATTGGCCTCAAACTGACCATAATATTCCGGAAAAGCCCCGAGAGCACAGCCAAAAGCGGCTTTATAATCCGGCGTACGTCCCATCCAGCCATAGCTGAGGCGTGACCAGTCGGCAATGGCATCGCGCTGCTGGCGCATCTCATCGGGTGAGCGGGCAAAACGGAAAAACTTATGGGTATATCCGCCGTTGCCGGTATCGGTTTGCCAGCATAACTGATCGTGGCTGACAGGATCATGCAGGGCATCATACAGGGTACCGATGGACGCCGCTGAATTGCGAAAGGCAGGGTGGGTGGTGACATCCTGCACCCTTTCACCGTAAATATAGATTTCACGGCCATCCTTTAAGCTGTTTAAATACTCCTGACTGTTAAAAGGGCGTTTACTGTCAGCACGATAATCTTCTGGTTTCATGGGCCAATCTCCTTGCCAGGTTGACACGAATTATTTTATGTTTTTTTAATGTTGCAAATTTGTTTTTGTATTGAAGCTTTTTATCGCGCTTTAGAGAAGGGGTTTTTAGGTCAAACGGTGGTACTTTTCAAAGGAACTCTTACAGCGTCTTCTCTCGCCAGCGGCGCAGGCGGAACTCACTGGGAGAGCAACCCTCTATCCGGTTAAAAAAGCGTGAGAAATAGGCCGGATCTTTAAAGCCCAGTTGGTAGGCGATCTCCAGGATTGAGTAGGAGGAGAACAGCAGTTGTCGCTTGGCTTCACGTAACAGACGGTCGAAGATCAACCGTTTCGGTGAGTTGTTGGAGAAACGGCGACAGAGATCGGTAAGGCGGGATTCAGTCAGCCCTATCTGACGGGCATACTCAGGCACCGACCAGTGTTGATGGTAGTGTTGGTCCACCAGCTGATTAAAGCGCTGAAACAGCCTGAGCTCACCATGGACACCGCTGGCCGGGCGCTCCATATCCAACCCATTGCGCAGCAGAGTGATCAGCAGGGCCTGGGAGAGGCGGATCAGGGTCTGCTCCCGTCCGGGGCGCTGCTGTTGATACTCGTGGCGGATCAATTGCCAGTAGGCGCGGATCATGCTCAGCTCTTGCTGATTATCCGCTATCGACTGGCACAGGGCCGGAAACTGCACCGCATCCTGTTGTCCTGGATAGAGGTTAGCCAGCAGCGGCCAGATAAGCTCCTGGTTCAGGGTCAGCACATGACCGTCGCTGTCGAGATCCGTGTTAAAGGCGTGGGGTACAGAAGGGGGCGTGAGAATAAACAGCGGTGCCTGTACCGAGTAGCGATCGGTATCCAGTTGCAGATCGATACGCCCGGTATCGAGAAAATGCAACTGGAAGAAGCGATCATGCCAGTGTGCCTGCATATCGCGACCAAAAAAACTGGCCAGGCGGGCAAAGGATTCATAGTGAAC
>JBOFSC010000308.1:0-2317 GCA_051651345.1 Enterobacteriaceae bacterium | reverse complement strand
TAAAATCGCTGGCAGAAGAAGCCGGGTACAGATCGATGCCATCGAGTACCAATTAGATATCAATGAGCTACAGGAACTGCCTGCTCAGGAGCTGCCGCTTAATGGGATAGGCCGGGTGACGCTCACCTTCGCCGAACCGCAAATTCTGGACAGTTATCAGCAATCTCGTGATACCGGCAGCTTTATCTTTATCGACCGGTTAAGCAACATCACCGTTGGGGCAGGCCTGGTTTGGCAACCTTTGCAGGAGAGAGCCGATCAGCAGGTTTTCTCTGCTTTTGAGCTGGAACTCAATCAATTGATCCGTCGTCATTTCCCCCACTGGGGCGCGCGTGATCTGCTGCAAGAGGGGGCGCGCCATGAGTGAGCAGGAGGGCGCCACAAACCTGCGCTGGCATCAGCACTTAATCGCGCGTCAGCAGCGGGAGCAGTTGCTGGGCCAGCGTGGCGCCATTGTCTGGCTGACAGGCTTATCCGGTGCGGGCAAATCGACGATCGCCAGTGCCGCAGAGCATCTATTGCACCAGCAAGGGGTGCACACCTATCTGCTGGATGGCGACAATATCCGCCATGGATTATGTCGTGATCTCTCCTTCAGCGATGATGATCGCAGGCAGAATATTCGTCGGGTAGGGGAGGTGGCGGCGTTGTTCCTGGATGCAGGACTGGTGGTTCTGACCGCTTTCATCTCACCACACAGCGAGGAAAGAGAGCAGATCCGCGAGCGTGTTCCTCCAGGGCGTTTTTTTGAAGTCTATATTGATACTCCCCTTTCGGTATGTGAGCAGCGGGATCCTAAACAGCTCTATCAGCGTGCCAGACAGGGAGAGATTACCCAGTTTACCGGTATCGACAGTGGCTATCAGCCGCCTCTCCAGCCGGAGTTACGCCTGAATGGTGAGCAAACGCTGGCGGATTCAGCCGGACAAATTGTGCAATTGCTGCGCAGCAACGAGATTATCCGTTGACTCACTAAAGAGTTTGTCATAATAGCGCTACGGGTGGAGGCGGTACAGGTTATCAGACCGTTTGCCGCAGGACGCGGCAAGCCGAGCCTACAGGGATGTACTTGCGGCGCGTCTGAGAACCTGTACCGTCTCCACCTGCACTCAGCCTAAAGTGGCGCACTATTATGAAAAGTCATTTAGAACATCCTCTCTGCATACCGACCCAGGCCATGATTGCCACAAACTAACATCGATGCCTGGGACTGGATATCCGCCAGGATGGACCTACAATTCACTATCTGATACAGCGCTAAGGAAAAACATGCCCTCTCCGGGATGCAGGAGAGGGCAATAATGCAATGGATATCCACTCTCTGCAGGCAGAGATATGGTTTCGAAAGGTGAACTATGGGATGATATAGGCGGTTTATAAGAGAGAGCTCTAATGAGGAAATTGACGCTGTTATTATTGGTACTGGCTGGCTGGCTGCAATATTCATTGTGGCTGGGCAAGAATGGTATTGAGGATTACCTGCGTGTTGAAAACGATGTTTCTGCACAAGAGGCAAATAATCAGCAGCTTAAAACGCGCAATGATCGCTTGTTTGCAGAGATCAATAACCTCAACAGTGGGTTGGAAGCAATAGAAGAGCGGGCACGGAATGAACTGGGCATGATAAAACCAGGTGAAACCTATTATCGTGTTGTTACCGAAAACGGCAAGCCTCAACCGTCTTCGTCACAATAACCATGATACTTTATTCATTAATCGCTTTTATCCATCATGAATGACAATACACAATACAGTGGCGACATTGTCGCAATAGTGTCTGCTGCGGGTATGGGTAGCCGTATGCGCGCCGTACGATCTACACAGAATGCACAATCCATACAGAGCGCACAATCTAAGCAATACATCACGATCGGTGCCCGCACTCTGCTTGAACATGCTATCGCTGCGCTATTGAAAAATCCGCGCATCCGCCATGTGGTGGTGGTATTACACCCTCAGGATAACACCTTTTCTCAACTTCCCATTGCCGATGACAAGCGTATCAGTACGGTGGTGGGGGGAGAGCAACGGGCAGACTCCGTACTGGCCGGTTTACAGCATCCTCAGGTACAACAGAGTGAGTGGGTGCTGGTCCATGACGGTGTCAGGCCCTGCCTGCATCAGGAGGATCTACAGCAGTTACTGCAGATTATTGACCATAGCCCTGTCGGCGGGATTCTGGCGGTGCGGGTACGAGATACCATTAAACGCAGTGGCCAGGAGGGCAGTGCCATTGAGCAGACGGTGGACCGCAGCAACTTATGGCATGCCCAGACGCCCCAGCTTTTCAAACGTGAGTTATTGCTGGCGTGCTTCC
>JBOFSC010000307.1:0-2803 GCA_051651345.1 Enterobacteriaceae bacterium | reverse complement strand
TGGTTGTGTTGGTTGTTTTGGCGAATGATCATTTGATCATGATCACAGCACACTTTCCACTCTTTTTTCTAAAAATACGTCATTTTTTCTATCGTTATCAGTTGGTTGATCCTAAAGATCCTACGTATAAGCTGGCGCTTTAATGCGATCATGACCAGCTATCGGGGGATTCGTTTTAACTATCACTGTCATTTTGGTCAGGGTTACGTTGCCTTAATGGTTATCCCATTCGGGATAATGCTGGGTATTATCGCCATCATGATACCAGCCGTGTTTCTTTTCAAAATACACTGGGCGGCTGGCAGTGCGGCCTTCTTACTCTGGGCTGTGTTGGGGTGCTATCTGTACAGCATTATCACCGCCAGAAAATATGACCTTTTTATTAATCATATGGCCTATGGTGATCATGCTTTCAAAGGCAGTTTTACCGTCATGCCTTTTGCTAAAATCTACTGCAAAAGCGCACTGATAGGTATAGGGGTTGTACTCTGTCTGGCTGTTATCGCCTTTGCGGTCGGGGCATTCGGCACCTGGCATTTTTGGACAGCGTTTGATCTGAAGGATCTGGAGAATCCGGCCCTGATGATGATGCTGTTACCCCTCATCATGTTCCAATATCTTCTGGTCATTATTCTGTCACTGACGGTTTACTGTTATCAGCATATACAAATTCGCAATCTGGTGTTTCAGCAAACGGCGCTGGCTGATGGCACTATCAGATTGATCTCCCATATGGCATTTTGGTCTTATCTGGGGCTGTTACTCACCAATACGCTACTGGTATTCTGCACTTTGGGGTTAGGATTACCCTTTGCCCATATTCGCCATACCCGCTACCTGGCAAACTCTACCGCCGTTCAGGGGGACTTGAGTCTGGCGCAGATCACCGCGCATCAGGATATCGCCAAAAGTGCTGTAGCCGAAGAGTTTGCCCAAACACTCGATTTTGAGCTTGGCCTATGATGATCAAGGGGCTGTATCAGCCACCGCAACGTGCTGTACAGACAGAGGCGGTATTACAGCCTGGAGATATTTCTCCTCTGCTCACTTTATACGTTGATGGCGTGCTGCAACAACAGGTCTCCCTCGACCAGGTGAGCATTTCCGAAGCCCTGGGACGTATTCCCAGGGTGATCACCTTTGCCGACGGTTCCCGTTTTGTCCCTGAAGATGATAAGCAGTTTAATGACTGGTTAAGGGCTCATCAGCCCCCGTCCCTGATCCATCGTCTGGAACGTAATAAACGGGCGATTGTTATAACGTTGTGTACCACTATCGTAGCGCTTTTCTGTTATCTGAATTTCCTGCTGCCCGCAGCCAGTGGTTGGCTCGCTACGACCATTCCTGCGGCTATTCAAGTCAGTATCGGCGATCAGACGCTCGTCACCATGGATAAGGCGAAGCTCCTGCAACCCAGCAAGTTACCTGCAGCACGGCAACAGGCTTTGCATCAGCAGTTTACCCAAGCCATTCCTGAGGAACTTTCCCACCGCGTACCACCGTTAAAACTGGTCTTTCGCAGCCATGCTCAGGGGGCCAATGCTTTTATGCTGGCAGATGGTTCCCTGGTATTGACGGATGAACTGGTGCAACTGGCAAAAAATGATCAACAGCTGGTGGCCGTTATGTTGCATGAGATGGGGCACCATTATCACCGTCATGTTTTACAGTCACTGATTCGCTCTTCCCTGATCACGGTCAGCTCGGCCTGGATTATCGGCGATGTGAGTGGTGTGGCGGATACACTGATAAACTCCAGTGCGCTGGCGCTCTCCATGCATTATTCCCGTGATATGGAGAGAGAAGCCGATCAGTTTGCTATTGAGGCGATGCAAGCGCAGTCCCGGTCACTCAATGAGATGTTGACAATTTATAGCGCATTACAGCAGCAATCCGGCACTGAAGAAGAGAAGACGGCTTCACCGCGCTGGATCTCCACGCTATTCGGTTGGATGAATACCCATCCCGATATGCAGGAGCGTTTGCACTATATTCGCCAGGCATCGCAAAATCAGGGGCACTAAAAATCACACCCTTGCCCGAATGAGGCAAGGGTGCGGTTAATCATTTTGTTAGTCTGTTACGTTATGTGAGCGCGATCTACTGCGCTTTTTGCAGTTTCTCCATTTTCATCACTTTTTTCTCCATACGCTGGCTCATCCGGGTGCTCATCTCCTGATAGGCTTTGGCGTACTCTTTCTTCTGGTCCGGGGTCAACATACTGTACATCTGCTGATGCATTTTGATCTCATCAATGCGCACGCTGTCCATTTTGCCGATGGCATCACGGGCGGCCGCTTCATCAAAACTCTCGTCCGTGATTAGCTTATGCACTGCCTCACGATACTCTTGCATGGCCGCTTTATGGCTGGCTATTGTTCCTTTCATCAGCTCGCGCATCTCTTTCTTCTGCGGTTCAGTTAAAGAGAGATGTCTGAAGATACCAAACTCACTGGCGTCGGCGGAGGGGTGCATCTCCGCTTTCACCGCCATCTTGCTCTCGGCAGTCGGACTCTGGGCGGCAAACACGGCAGAGGAGGACAATATCACCATCATGGCTGCTGCTATCATTGTGAACTTACGCATATAAAACCTCTTCAGCTAAACAGGAGAGAAACTCATGAATGAGTATAGTCGAGGTGATGACAGAAAATGTTTTGTTATTGTATTATAAGGTAAAGATAGGTCAGGTAGAATATGACTACCGTTGTAGAAATGTTAGCAAATATTTATTTTGCCGGGGAGGTGGCGGATGGTTTTGCCTGCTGCGTTTCTTTTCCCTTTTCAACCGCTTTGATTCGCT
>JBOFSC010000306.1:0-2690 GCA_051651345.1 Enterobacteriaceae bacterium | reverse complement strand
ATGAATAGCTATACCCGGGAATTTGACCATCAGGTGGATATCAGGGTGGTTGAACTGTGGCGCGCCGGTAAGTTTAAAGAGTTCTGCGCCATGTTACCGGAGTATGCCAGCTACTGCTTTGGCGAGGGCAATATGCATGACACCGTGATGCTACTGGGCCTGCTCGGTTGGGATCACTATGACCGTGGCGTCGAGTTTATTACGGAGTTGTTCCCCAGTTCCGGTACCGGACAGGTGAATGCGGTATTTCCACTGGGTTGAGGAGAAGCTATGCCCCATTTTTATGCTGAATGTACCGATAATATTCGCGAAGAAGCGCAACTTGAACAGCTGTTTGCGCAAGTTCATCACTACCTGGCGGGCACCGGTATCTTCCCTATCGGCGGCATTCGCAGCCGCGCGTTGTGGCTCGATACCTGGCGTATGGCGGATGGGGCCGATGACTACGCCTTTGTGCATATGACCCTGAAAATGGGTCATGGCCGCTCCCAGGAGAGCCGCCAGCAGGTGGGCGAAGCCCTGTTTGCCCTGATTAAGGCCCACTTCGCCCCCTTGATGGCCCAACGCTATCTGGCCCTCTCTTTTGAAATTAGAGAATTAGACCCGGCACTCAATTTCAAGCAGAATAACGTTCACACCCGTTTTCGTCAGGAATGAACCATGGCTGCTTCTTTCTCCTCTACTCCACCACGCTGGCTGATCCCGTTACTGGGCTCGCTGGTGGCGTTTGGCCCCCTCTCCATCGATATGTATCTGCCGGCGTTGCCCGCCATCGCGCAGCAGATGGGGGCCTCACAAGGGGAGATGCAACTCTCTCTCGGCACCTTTATGGTGGGCTTTTGTGTCGGCATGTTGCTCTATGGGCCCCTGTCCGATCGCCTGGGTCG
Organism: Enterobacteriaceae bacterium; assembly: GCA_051651345.1. Classification (GTDB taxonomy): domain Bacteria; phylum Pseudomonadota; class Gammaproteobacteria; order Enterobacterales; family JBOFSC01; genus JBOFSC01. The sequence continues at coordinate 1,803 of JBOFSC010000306.1, read as the reverse complement.
ACGTCGCCTGCTGCTCGGCGGCTTAAGCCTGTTTGTGGTCGCCAGCGTGCTCTGCGCCCTGGTGACCAACGTCTGGCTGTTTATCGCCCTGCGCGCAATACAGGCGCTCGGTAGCGGTGCCGCCGTTGTGATGGGCCGTGCCATCGCCCGGGATGTGTTTCCCCATTCCGAGCTGCCCAGGGTCCTGTCGCTGATGACCCTGGTGACCATGGCCGCGCCCTTGCTGGCACCCTCTATCGGCGGTCTGTTGCTGATGTTGTTTGACTGGCAGTCCATCTTCTGGTCGCTGGCGCTGATCGGTCTTTTCAGCATGAGCCTGCTCTACTTGCGTATGCCCGAAACACTAAACCAACAGCATGCCGCAGCCAGTGTGCTCCAGGCATTTCATAACTACTGTCTGTTGATGCGCGACGGGCAGACGATGGCACTGATCGCCACCCTCGCCTTTACCTTTGCCGGTATGTTTGCCTTTATCAGCGGCTCCCCTTTTGTTTATATCGACTATTTTGCCGTGCCTGTTGCCTGGTATGGCATGCTGTTTTCCAGCAATGTGGTGGGCATGATAGTCATGCTGATGATCAATGTGCGCCTGCTCCACAAAGTACGCATTGAACGTTTACTGGCCTGGCAAACCCTGGCGCAAATGCTGTTTGGTCTGTTACTGCTGTTGGGATATCAGCAACCCCTGTCCCTGTTTGTACTGCTGGTGATCCTGTTTGTCTCTTTGGTCAATGCCATTGGCACCAACTGCCTGTCACTGCTGTTGCAATACCACGGACGTCGGGCGGGCAGTGCCAGTGCCCTGGCGATTTCCTGTCAGTTTGCTGCTGCTGCCATAGCCAATCTGCTGGTCGCCGGGTTTCACTCCAATTCCCCCCTGCCGATGGTGGCGGTAATGGCCGCTTGTGGCGTTCTCTCTTGCCTGAGCCTGCGCACGATGCTCTGGCTGCAACGTAAAAATCCCAGCCCTGATTACTCTGGAGAAAAAGGATGAAACAACTTATCGATTCCTCTCTGTTCCGTCAGCAGGCCTTTATTAACGGGCAGTGGTGTGATGCTGATAATCAGCAAACCTATGCAATAACCAATCCGGCGACCGGCGAGGTGATAGCCCGTGTCAGCTCTCTGGGTGAAGCGGAAACGTTACGCGCCATCGATTGTGCTGAACAGGCATGGCCCGCCTGGCGCGCCCTGACCGCACGTCAACGCAGTCGCTATCTAATCAACTGGTATCAACTTATCCTGCAGAACCAGGAGACTCTGGCTCAACTTCTCAGTATGGAGCAGGGTAAATCACTAACGGAGTCACGCGGTGAAATTCTCTATGGTGCCAGCTTTATCGAGTGGTTTGCCGAAGAGGGCAACCGGGTCTATGGCGAAACCATTCCGGCCACCTCCCCCGGTCAACGCATCAGCACCATCAAGCAACCCATCGGGGTGGTGGCCGCCATTACGCCCTGGAATTTCCCCAATGCCATGATCACCCGCAAAGTGGCTCCGGCACTGGCTGCTGGCTGTACCGTGGTGCTCAAACCAGCACCGGATACGCCCCTGTCTGCACTGGCCCTGGCGGAGCTGGCGCAGCAGGCAGGTTTCCCTGCGGGGATTTTTAACATTGTTCCCGGTAGCGATGCGGTGGCTATTGGCAAGGCCCTGACCGGTAGTCCAAAGGTACGTAAACTCTCCTTTACAGGCTCCACCCGCACGGGACAACTGCTGATGCAGCAGTGTGCTCCCACCCTGAAAAAGCTCTCTCTGGAACTGGGTGGCAATGCGCCTTTTATCGTCTTTGATGACGCGGAT
>JBOFSC010000305.1:0-6319 GCA_051651345.1 Enterobacteriaceae bacterium | reverse complement strand
GCTCCTTGATTTTGCGGCTCCTCCTGACACCAGATGAAATCGCGTACATGCTTATAAGGCGCCAGCACTTCCTGCATCGTCTTATGCGGGAACGGATAGAGCTGCTCTATACGCACAATCGCAATATCACTCTGCTCATTTTTACGCCGCTGCTCCAGCAGATCGTAGTAGACCTTACCTGCACACAGAATCACCCGCTTAACCTGTTTGGCATTCTGCTTATCCACCTCGCCAATGGCGGTCTGGAACGTGCCGTTTGCCATCTCCTCCAGCGTAGAGACCGCCAGAGGGTGACGCAGCAACGATTTCGGTGACATCACCACCAGAGGACGACGCATATTGCGCAATGCCTGACGGCGTAACATGTGATATACCTGCGCAGGAGTGGAAGGCACACACACCTGAATATTCTGCTCTGCACACAGTTGCAGAAAGCGCTCCAGACGGGCTGATGAGTGTTCCGGTCCCTGGCCTTCATAACCATGAGGCAGCAACATCACCAGGCCACACATCCGGCCCCACTTCTGCTCACCAGAGCTGATAAATTGATCGATCACCACCTGAGCGTTGTTGGCAAAGTCACCAAATTGCGCTTCCCAGATAGTCAGGGTGCGCGGCTCTGTCGTGGCATAGCCATACTCAAAAGCCAGTACCGCAGATTCAGACAGCACCGAATCCCAAATCTGGAAATTGCCCTGACCATTGTGCACATTGACCAGCGGCAGATAGACCGAGCCATCTTTTTGATTGTGCAGCACAGAGTGACGATGGAAGAAAGTCCCGCGACCCACGTCCTCACCGGAGATGCGCACCGGCACCCCTTCATCCACCAGAGTGGCATAAGCCAGGTTTTCCGCGCCACCCCAGTCGAACAACTTGTTACCCTCGGCCATTTCAGCACGATCCTGGTAGATCTTCTCCACCCGCGCCTGCAGCTCAACCCCCTCAGGGACACGGCTGATACGCCTTGCCAAATCCTGCAGGCGTTTTAACTCTACCTCACTCTCATAGGGTTCATCCCACTCATGATTGAGGTAGGGGGTCCAGGTGTAGGATTGCAGATCCATCGGTCGCCACTCACTGACGACACACTCCCCCTGATCCAGGCGATCGCGGTATTCGTTGACCATCTCAGTCACTTGTTCGTTGGTAACGACTTTCTCGCTCTCTAAGCGATCAGCATAGATTTTCCGCGGTGTCGGATGCTTTTTGATCTTCTGATACATCACCGGCTGAGTTGCCATCGGCTCATCGGCCTCGTTATGGCCGTGACGGCGATAACAGACCAGATCGATAAACACATCGCGCTTAAACTCATTACGGAAGTCGAGGGCCAGCCGCGACACAAAAGCCACCGCTTCAGGATCATCGGCATTGACATGGAAAACCGGTGCCTGCACCATTTTAGCGATATCGGTACAATACTCTGTGGAACGGGCGTCGCTGGGATTGGAGGTGGTGAAACCTATCTGGTTATTGACCACGATACGCACCGTTCCCCCCACCTCATAGCCGCGCGCCTGGGACATGTTCAGGGTTTCCTGCACAATACCCTGACCGGCCACCGCCGCATCCCCATGGATGGTAATCGGCAGAACCAGAGCCCCGCCTGTTCCCTCCAGACGGTCACGGCGAGCCCTTACCGATCCGGTGATCACCGGGCTGACAATTTCCAAATGAGAGGGGTTAAAGGCCAGCGCCAGGTGTATTTTACCTTTCTCGGTGGCAAAATCAGATGAGAAACCCTGATGGTATTTCACATCACCGGTTCCCAGCGTATCATGGTGCTTACCGGCAAATTCGTCGAACAACTCCTCAGGTGGCTTACCTAAAATATTCACCAATACATTAAGGCGTCCGCGGTGTGCCATCCCCATCACCACTTCACGGGTGCCGGAACGGCCTGCATGGCGGATCAGCTCTTTCAGCATCGGGATCAGCGCATCGCCCCCTTCCAGGGAGAAACGCTTAGCGCCGGGGAATTTAGCACCAAGATAGCGCTCCAGACCTTCCGCCGCTGTCAGTTCATAGAGGAAATCTCGTTTCTCTTTCTCGCTAAACTGCGTCTGCCCGAGAGCCGACTCAAGACGTTGCTGAATCCAACGCTTCTCCTCGGTATCGGTGATATGCATATATTCAGCGCCAACCGGGCCACAATAGATTTTCTGCAGGGCGGTATATAACTCGCCAAGACGCATGGTCTCTCTGCCCATAGCAAAAGAGCCCACATTAAAGACCGTCTCCAGATCACTCTCTGTCAGTTGATGGTACTGCAAAGAGAGATCGGCCGCATTGTCCCGCTGCCATAAACCGAGAGGGTCCAAATTCGCCTGCTGATGACCACGAAAACGATAAGCATTGAGCAGTTGCAGCACCCTGACCTGTTTAGAGTCCGGATCACCACTGGTTTGCGGGGAAGAGTAACGGGCCGGTTGTTTCGCCTGACGGCGGAAAAAATCCCGGACCTGAGAGTGTAATGGCTCGGAAGCAGCACCGGTGACCGGTAATTGCCGGAATGCTTCCTGCCAACTTTCATCTACTGAATTTGGATCACTTAAGTAATCCTCATAAAGTTGCTCGATATAAGACTGGTTTGCGCCTGCCAGGTAGGAGGAATCCAGCCAGGCCTTGATTTCGCCATTCCGCATCATGATCCCTTAAGCTTGAAAAGCTTCAGTTGTTCTGTAGATAACATAAGTGCCGTGGATAACATACATCTCTATTATTATGCTAAATCATTATACAATCTGCGCGCCTGACTTTAAAAATATTTATCAGGCGCAGGTTAACATATTTAATAATTACTTCAGCTACGCTTCTTTGCGTAACAACATGCTCTTAACATGACCTATGGCCTGGGTCGGGTTCAGTCCTTTCGGACAGACACTGACACAGTTCATAATGCCATGGCAGCGAAACACGCTGTACGCATCATCCAATCCCTCCAGCCGGGCAGCGGTTTCCGTATCGCGACTGTCGATCAGGAAACGGTACGCCGCCAGCAGCCCGGCAGGTCCGACAAATTTATCCGGATTCCACCAGAAAGAGGGGCAGGAGGTAGAACAACAAGCGCACATAATGCACTCGTACAGACCATCCAGTTTGGCCCGCTGCTCAGGAGATTGCAGATACTCCCTGGCGGGCGGATTTTTACCATCATTCATCAGGTAAGGTTTGATCTTTTCGTACTGGTCATAAAACTGCTGCAGATCCACCACCAAATCGCGAATCACTGGCATCCCCGGTAAGGGACGCACCACGATTTTTTTGCTGCCGCGAATCAGGCTGGAGAGGGGAACGATACAGGCCAGACCATTGCGGCCATTGATATTCATCCCATCCGAACCACAAACCCCCTCACGACAGGAGCGACGGAAAGAGAGCGTGGGATCCTCTTCTTTAAGCAGGATCAACGCATCCAGCAGCATCATATCCTGCTGTTCACCGATATCCAGGGTGTAATCCTGCATACGCGGCGTGATATCCGTATCAGGATTGTAGCGATATATTGAAAATTCGATCTTCATTATGCGGCTCCCCTGCCATCAATAAGTGCGTATTTTGGGTGGAAACGCCGCCCGCAACTTCGGTTGCATATTGACAGCGCGCCTTGTCATGCTCTCAGTCTGTGGCAGATAGAGGCTATGACACAACCAGTTGGCATCATCCCGATCAGGGTAGTCCATGCGGCTGTGCGCTCCGCGACTTTCGGTGCGGAAATTGGCCGCCGCCGCCGTGGCCAGTGCGGTCTCCATCAGGTTATCCAGCTCCAGACACTCGACGCGCTGGGTATTAAACTCCCGCGACGTATCATCCAGACGCGCTTCCTGCAGGCGTTGACGAATCTCTTTCAGTTCCTGCATTCCTTCTGCCATCGCTTCACCGGTACGGAACACGGAGAAGTGATTTTGCATACAGGCCTGCAGATCCTTACGGATCTGTACCGGACTCTCACCGCTACGGGTACTGTTCCAGCGATTGACCCGCTGCAGGCTCGCCTCGATATCCGATTCGCTGGCATCGCGGCTGGGGCCCTGCTCTTGTAAACTCTCCGCCATATGCAGACCAACCGAGCGACCGAAGATCACCAGATCCAGCAGCGAGTTCCCGCCCAGACGGTTGGCACCATGTACGGAAACACAAGCCACTTCACCCACCGCAAACAGGCCAGGGATCAATTCATCTTCACCCGCCGCATTCAGGGTCACTGCCTGGCCGGAAATCCGGGTGGGAATGCCGCCCATCATATAGTGACAGGTGGGAATTACCGGTATTGGCTCCCGCACCGGATCGGCGTGTGCAAAGGTGCGCGACAGCTCCAGGATACCCGGCAGACGCGACTCCAGCACTTCCTGTCCCAGATGGTCGAGCTTCAACTTAACATAAGGCCCCCAGGGACCAGTGAATCCCCGACCCTCACGGATCTCCAGCATAATCGAGCGCGCCACCACATCACGGCCCGCCAGATCTTTGGCATGGGGCGCATAACGCTCCATAAAGCGCTCACCACTACTATTGATCAGATAACCGCCTTCACCACGGCAGCCTTCCGTGATCAGCACCCCCGCACCGGCGATACCCGTGGGGTGGAACTGCCACATTTCCATATCCTGCACCGGCACGCCCGCCCGCAACGCCATACCGATACCATCGCCGGTATTGATATGGGCATTGGTGGTGGATTGATAGATACGTCCTGCTCCGCCGGTCGCCAGGATAGTGGCCCGGGATTTAAAGTAGACCATCTCACCACTCTCAATACAGAGGGCGGTACAGCCGACAATGGTGCCATCCTGGTTCTTCACCAGATCGAGGGCATACCACTCGGAAAAGATCGTAGTGTGTTCATGGTGACGTAAATTTTGCTGATACAGGGTATGCAACAGCGCATGTCCGGTACGGTCGGCGGCGGCGGCGGTGCGCGCTGCCTGGTCACCACCAAACTCTTTGGACTGACCGCCAAACGGACGCTGATAAATGGTGCCATTATCAAAGCGGGAAAATGGCAGCCCCATATGCTCCAGCTCCAGTATCGCTTCCGGCCCGGTGTTACACATATACTCAATGGCATCCTGGTCCCCGAGATAGTCGGAGCCTTTTACGGTATCGTACATATGCCATTGCCAGTCGTCCTCATGGGCATTACCCAGGGCAACGGTGATGCCTCCCTGAGCGGAAACCGTATGAGAACGGGTTGGGAAAACTTTGGACAGCAGGGCGCAAGTGAAGCCATGCTGGGAAATCTGTAGTGCGGCACGCATCCCCGCGCCACCGGCACCGATGACAATCGCATCAAACTCTCTGACTGGCAGCTTCATTTATACCCCCCACAGGATCACAGCACCGGACAACAGGTAGCTGATCAACACAATAACAATAACCATTTGTAAAATCAGACGCAGCGCCACGGGTTTAATATAATCCGTCAGCACCTGCCACAGGCCGATCCAGGCGTGGATCAGTACCGCCAGCAGGGTCAGCATGGTGGCTATCTGAGTTAAGGGGTGGGCAAAGAAAGTACGCCAGACTGAATAAGTTATTTCCGGGGTGGTGAAGCAAAATCCCAGAAGATAGAACAGATAAAGTACGATGATGATGGCCGAAACACGCAGCAGTAACCACTCCTGCACTCCATTGCGCCCTAAAGCGGACACGCTCCTGTTTACCATAATATCACTCCTGCAGCGATTGACAGCACGACGGTGATGGCGACGGCGGTCCAGGCACTGGCCTGGCCTGCGGCATAGGTTTCCGGCACATAGCCAAAATCCATCAACATATGACGAATACCGCCACACAGATGGTAAGCCAGCGCAGACAGAATGCCCCACAAAATGAATTTAAGCAGCGGATGGGTAACGATAATCACTGCCTGCTCAAAAGCCTCTGGCGATGAGAGGGATGAGCCCAGTAACCATAGCAGGATACCGACCGCGATAAAGAGAATCACGCCACTGACACGATGCAGAATAGAAGCTATTGCGGTGACAGGAAAATGGATCGTTCGCAAATCCAAATTTACAGGTCTTGTGTTTTTCACGATTTCGCTCACAGATTGCTACTGTTTTTGTAACTCCGGTGACTCCATATACCTTCCGGAGACCTGAGCGCAGTATAAGGACATTACAAACCTATTACAATTACAGCACAATAGTTTGAGTGAAATTTCGCCCGAATAGTGAAAGGGATCACGGAGTGTAAAAAATAATTAGATAATGTACCTAATTATTTCGCGCATTAAGCATGCTCCTGCTGCGTCTGTGCTGCGTCACTTTTGTTAAAATTAACATCGAATTCCCCTCTTCCCCACAAGACAATT
>JBOFSC010000304.1:0-2004 GCA_051651345.1 Enterobacteriaceae bacterium | reverse complement strand
ACTCTTGTGCCAGGGGGGTGAGCTCTCCGCTGATCACCTGATACAGCAGATCCGCCATCAACTCCGCCACCTGCTCCAACTCGGTCAGCGTCAACTGTCCGGGATCGCAGGCACTGCCAAACAGGGCCTGACAGATACGCAATCCGGGAGCATGGGCCCGCACCACTTTGCCCGCAGTGGTGGTTTGCAGCAGACGTCCGCCCACATTGAGACAGGCTGAACCCGCCACCAGCCCTTGCTCGAACAGGGCATAATTGGCCGTGCCACCGCCGATATCGATATTCAAAACTCTCTGCAGGGTTGTGCGGGAGAGCTCACTGGCTCCCGAACCGCGACCTGCGATAATCGATTCCAGGTGTGGCCCTGCGGTAGCCACCACAAAGTCACCCAGACTTTCAGCCAGATTGAGCACCGTTGAGCGGGCATTACGCGCCTTGCTGGTTTCGCCAGTGATAATAATGGCCCCAGTATGAATCTGCTGCTCGCTTAACCCTGCCGCACCATATTGCTGTCGAATAAACGCCAGCAATGTCTCCTGTTCTATCCTGCCATCGGGATTGATGGGCGTCAGGACCACCGGGCTCTGATAGAGGATTTCCCGTTTGCTGAACTCATAGCGAGGCACCTGAGAAACCAGCGCCCGATTCACCAGTTCCAGACGAGAAAACATCAGTTGGGTGGTCGTCGTACCCACATCGATGCCGACACTCAGGATGACTTCTTTGCTGCTCATAGCCCTGGTTCCGCTCTATTTCGCGTTGGGCGTTTTACTCTTTTTCAGCGCCATACCGGAGGGGAACTCCTCCAGCAGCTCGCTACTCGGACGGGCAATAACATGGACTGACACCACTTCACCCACGCGCTGCCCGGCCTCTGCGCCGGAATCGGTCGCTGCTTTACAAGCCGCCACATCACCACGAATCAGCGCGGTCACCAGACCACTGCCTGATTTTTTGACGCCCACCAGCTCCACCCGAGCCGCCTTGAGCATGGCATCTGCTGCCGCAACCAGCGGTACCAGACCTTTCGTTTCAATCATGCCTAATGCATTCATTACGTTATTCCTTCTGTTTGTTACTCACAATTTTGTAAACTGCCACCCGGCCAGGCAGCCTCTTTTTCCTGGCGCAAGCAGAGAAGCATCAGTACATAGACTGCGCTGGAAAGCCGGTTAAGCCCCTGCAGCAGATCCGGACGCTGCAGTTGATAATTTCTGTCGATAAATGTCTGCGCCGCACTGATTTCACACTCGCGGATCTGAGTGCGCAGCAAGTTGAGCAGTGCGACCCTGCGCCCGTGCTCCGCCGCCGGTACAATATGGTCATGCTGTAGCAGGGTCAGTGGCGAGTGGGAAAGTCGATGCAGAGTCTGTTCATTCAAGCCCGCGATGGCATAAGCCGCCAGGGGTTCGCTAAGGGCATCCGCGCGCATAATATTGCCGAGCACAGAGCGGATATCCGCCAGCCAGGGCTGTACCTCTCCACTCAGTTCTGTCTGTAACCACACAGCGCAGGCGATAGTACTGTCCAGGCGAGCCCGAAACTGCAAACGGGGATCGCTTTTCGCCACCATCCACTCCCTGTCCAGGTGCGTCATAGTCGCCGTTTTATTCTGCACTTCCTGATGACAAAGCTGGCAGTGCGCTTTGGTATAATCCGTCTCCCCGGTCAATCCATGAACCTGTTTGCGCTCCACTTCCTGCTCCTGGGGAAGCGCTTCGGTGGCAGCAACGGGAGTTTCCCCGGGAGCAGTCTGTTGATCGCTGCTCGTTACCGGGGTATCGACAAACAGACGCCCTGCCTGATCATAATATTTTACCTGCAGGTGCTTTTCATAAACCAGGGCACGTGCCGAGGGGGTCATTCGGGCATCGGCAGGCAGATGCAACTCTGTGCCCTGACTCAGGCTGTGGTGGCTACGCAGCCACTCTTCAGTAATAAACTGGGCCATCCTTCACCTCGTCGCCGTCGCGGGCGGTTGTATCGGATCTTGTATCGGATCTTG
>JBOFSC010000303.1:0-1814 GCA_051651345.1 Enterobacteriaceae bacterium | reverse complement strand
AGTGGGTACAGCAGGAGTGATGTTTTCCTTATCCTTATGTTGGATCTGCTCCTAAATTCCCCTCCGTGGAGGGGTGGCCCGTCAGGGCCGGGGTGGTTAATACGCCATATCCTCATTTCCACTCTGTAAAACATCCGCTGTTCGACTATTTGATACACGAAAATCTAATATACTCTGTCGCGTGCAGCGCCGGACCACCCCTCCACGGAGGGGAATTAACCTGCTCCCCTTTTTGTGTAGATACCTATGCCTTGCCAGGGGAGGGAGCTAAAATACCCTACAACACCAACCTCAGCATACGACGCAGCGGTTCCGCCGCGCCCCACAGAAGTTGGTCACCCACCGTAAAGGCGGAGAGGTATTGCGGCCCCATATTCAATTTACGCAGACGCCCAACGGGAATATCCATGGTTCCGGTCACGGCAGCCGGAGTCAGTTTCTCCATGGAGAGTTCGCGCTGATTGGGGATCACAGACACCCACGGGTTGTGCTGATCGAGAAGTTGCTCAATATCTGGCAGTGCAATATCGCGATGCAGCTTAATGGTGAACGCCTGGCTGTGACAGCGCAGCGCACCCACCCGCACACATAAGCCATCCACCGGAATCACCTGATTGGTGGCGAGGATCTTGTTGGTTTCCGCCTGGCCTTTCCACTCTTCCCGACTCTGTCCATTGTCCAGTTGCTTGTCGATCCAGGGGATCAGGTTACCCGCCAGAGTCACACCAAAATTATCCACTGGCAAATCACCACTGAGGGTTTTGGCCGTAATCTTGCGTTCAATATCCAGAATGGCTGAGGCCGGATCCTGTAATTCCGCCGCCACTTCGGCATGCAGCAGGCCCATCTGGCTGATCAGTTCACGCATATGACGTGCACCACCACCGGAGGCAGACTGATAAGTGGCCACCGAGATCCACTCCACCAGATTTTCTGCAAACAGCCCACCCAGGGCCATCAACATCAGGGAAACGGTACAATTACCCCCGACAAAAGTTTTAATGCCACTGTTAAGCCCTTGCTCGATCACGGCCTGATTGACGGGGTCAAGTACAATAATGGCATCTTCCTGCATACGCAGGGCTGAGGCGGCATCGATCCAGTACCCCTGCCAGCCACTCTGTTGCAGTTTGGGATAGATCTCATTGGTGTAATCTCCACCCTGGCAGGTCACAATAATATCCAGCGCTCGCAACGCCTCCAGATCATAGGCATTTTGTAACTGCCCCGTGTATCCGCTAAAGGCAGGCGCGGCCTGACCATGCTGTGAAGTGGAGAAAAAAACCGGTGTAAACAGGTCAAAATCTTTCTCTTGCAGCGTCCGCTGCATCAGAACCGAACCAACCATACCGCGCCAACCAACAAAACCTACTTGTTTCATAACAAATACCTGCCTTGGATGTGATCTATATCGATAAATGTCTCACTGCCATTACAGACAGAAACAGGCCTTCCTGGCAAGCGATTTTTTGCTATAGTACTATCGAATTGAATTAATATGTTATTCCCTTGCGTTATTAACATCTGCAAAAATTATATGTGAATATAATAATTAATGTTTTACATTTATTTAAAACGCAATTATTTTATACCTATGGATACTCGGACTCAGTATACCTGTCACTTAAAACAGAGGAACTTTTTCATATGTTATCAACATAATAGATAATCCGGAGTCGTAAATGAAATATCCCTTGCTTATACGTAGGATCTTTAGGATCAACCAACTGATAACGATAGAAAAAATGACGTATTTTTAGAAAAAAGAGTGGAAAGTGTGCTGTGATCATGATCAAATGATCATTCGCCAAAAC
>JBOFSC010000302.1:0-8950 GCA_051651345.1 Enterobacteriaceae bacterium | reverse complement strand
CTGTTACCGCCCGACTTGCATGTGTTAAGCCTGCCGCCAGCGTTCAATCTGAGCCATGATCAAACTCTTCAATTAAAGATTTTGATTTGCTTAATTCGCGACTCAATGAATTGCTTCGTTTAGTCACTCTTCAAGACTTAAGGTATTTTGTGATACCTGCTTGCGAGTGCCCACACAGATTGTCTGATAAATTGTTAAAGAGCGGTGTGCTAAAAAAACACAATCGTGTTACTATTCAATCAGTTCCACTGTTTTGTTTTCTCAACCACAGGGCTGCGTATCTTACTCGCTTTACCCAAACTGTCAAGCGTTTAATTAACTATTCTTGCCTGACTATTTTTCCAGATATCTAATGTCTGACCCCCCGATATCTGGATGGCGCATTATAGGGACTCTTTTCATTTGCACAACTCTTTTTTGCCTGTCTGATACTGACTGCCTGTTTTTAACTCAACCCGCTACTTTAAGCAGCGGTTCCCATCATCTTGCGCACTTGCAGCAGAACCGGTTCAACCTCAGGCAACACGCCATTCCATAAGGCAAATGAGTGAGCCGCCTGTGCGACCAACATCCCTACCCCGTCAGCAATATGCTCTGCCCCTTGCTGTTTCGCCCACTGCAGGAAGGGCGTTTTCCCCTCTGAGGTATAGGTCATATCATAACAGCAGGTCCCTGCTGTGATTATTGATGCCGGAATAGCAGGCACATCTCCCTTTAATCCTGTCGATGTGGCATTGATGATCAGATCAAAGCACTCATTATCAAGGGCGCTAAAAGATTTCACGTCCATCGGCCCCAGATCGGCAAATCGTGCCGCCAGTTGCTGAGCACGCTCCAGCGTTCTGTTGGCAATAACAATGGTGCACCCTGTGTGCAGCAAAGGCTGAAGCACTCCCCGCACAGCACCACCGGCTCCCAACAGCAAAATTCGACCACCCGGTTTTAACATAGACAAGCGTTTGAGATCATCCAGTAAACCGACGCCATCGGTATTATCCCCCAGCAACTCCCCATTTTCCTGCATCTTAAGCGTATTGACCGCTCCCGCCCTGCGCGCCCGCTCCGTCAGTTGCCGCGACATGTTGTAAGCATCCCCCTTAAACGGATGCGTCACATTAGCGCCTGCCCCACCACCGGCAAAAAACGCCGTCGCCACCAACTCAAAGGCATCCGTGGGCGCCAGCAAAGAAGAGTACTTCAGTGCAATACCTGTCTGCTGGCTGAACAGTTGATGAGTAAAAGGAGACTTACTCTGTTTGATCGGGTTACCAAAAACGGCGAAGTGTTTCATAGCTGGTTACTTATAAAGGAACTTACAAAAAGAGTTAATGAAAAGTAGCAACTCCATTAAAAATGTCAACCCGTCCGTATGGTCTTTCCGGTCATGGCATCCAATATAGGCGAAGGATTCTGATAACCGCCCACTTCACCTGACAACAGTGGAAACTGAGCACCAAACTGCTGCCGAACCTCCTGCTCCGTGCGACAAGGAGATTGTCCGGCAAGATTGGCACTGGTGGAGACCACCGGCTTACCATACGCCTGACACAATTGCTGCACTGCCGGATGGGCACTGACACGAACCGCCAAAGTGCTGAATGCGCCGGTTAACCAGGCTCCCGTCGCGCGGCTGACGGGTATCAGCCAGGTCGTATGCCCGGGCCAGGTCGCTAACATCTGCTGGCGCCTCTCTTCTGTTAATACCGTCTCATCAATATAGGGCTGTAATTGACTGTAACTGGCTGCTACCAGGATCAAACCTTTACTGACCGGCCTGCGCTTCAGTTGTAACAGATGCATCACAGCCTGTTGATTATCCGGATCACAACCCAAACCATACACAGCTTCAGTGGGATAGGCGATCACCTCTCCCTGTTGCAGAAGGCGAACCATTACGGATAATGAGGTGTTGTCTTGCATAACTTACTCTGCTGGTGCTGGTTTACCACATGTTGCTCTGGCACAAATAAGCCTGGTGCCTTTGCCCTCTTTTTTCTCAATCAGCAGAGGATAGTGACAATAGTGACACTGACCCGCTACGGGAATAAATCGCGTCATCCACTTACACTGGGGATAGCGTGAACAGGCATAAAATGCCTTACCATACCTGGAAGTCCGCTGCAGCACTTCTCCCTGCGAACATTCCGGGCACACCAGCGCGGTTTCATCGGGCTTGTCGATGGACTCCGTATGGGTGCAGTGTGGGTAATCTTCACAACAGATAAACATACCATAGCGCCCCTGACGCAATACCAGGGAGCGCTGGCACAGAGGACAAACCTGCCCTTCCAGTCGGGTGACCACATGCCCCTCAACCGTTTTAGCAGGACGGATAAAATCACACTCAGGATAGCGGGAGCAACGTTGAAAACGCCCGTAACGCCCGCTACGAATCACCAGCTCTGCCTGACACAAAGGACAGGACTCCGTATGCTTAACGGAAAAAAGTGCTGACTTCCCCCTGAAGCCTGAATGATGAACCATGTCAATTCTGCCTGTACAGCTCCATCCGTTGCTGCGCATCCTGCAACAACAGCTCTATCTGCTGATAACTGTTCTCCTGCCCTGGTAGATTGAACAGGACCATAAGAACCACCCATTTAAGATCCGAAAGATCAAAGTGAGGAATATCCAGCTCCATTACCCGATCAATGATCATCTCCCGCGTATCGGGGCCGATAATTTTGATCTGTTCAAGATAGAGCAATAAACCACGACAATCCGCATCCAAGCGCATCATCTCCCTCTCGGTATAAATACGAAATCCTTCTGTTGCTTTGCCCCGTAAATAGGGCTGATCATCCGTATCGTGCAGACTGGCTAATTTATCAAGCCAACTTAGCGCCCGATAAATATCATCGCGATGAAAGCCAGCCTGGGTCAAATCCACCGTCAGCTCCTGTTGATCCACATGCACTTCTTGCTCAGAATGGATATAGCTTTCAAATAGATACATTAGCACATCAAACATGGCCAGCCCTCCTTATTCGGACATAACCGCCAGGCACAGCTTTAATCCACCCTGCCAGCTCAAGCTCAAGCAGCTTTACCACAATATCGGGTACCGCTTGCCCTGATTTATCCGCAATCATATCGATTGGGGTTACTTCTTCTCCTACGTTAACGAACACCTCAGCAAATGGCAATTCCTGCTGCGCATTACTGACTACATTTTCATTTTGGCACGGCAATGTCAATGACAGAGAGACCCAATGTAAGGAACTGTTCAGTTGCTCCAGAATATCCGTCGGCTGACTCACCAGATAAGCCCCCTGCTGAATTAACCAGTGTCCTCCCGCATTCATCTCACTATCCAGTGATGCAGGTAAAGCGAACACCTCCTTACCCTGCTCCAGCGCGTAGCGGGCCGTAATCAATGACCCACTGCGCAGGGAAGCCTCCACCACCAGAACGCCTCTGCTCAGCCCACTGATAATTCGATTACGGCGCGGAAAATTGACCGCCCGAGGGGGCTGTCCGGGGCAAAACTCCGATACCAGGCACCCTCCCTGCTCTACGATCTGCTCTGCCAATGCCTTATTCTGCCATGGATAGATCCAATCCAGTCCACTGCCAAGCACCGCGATCGTTTTCCCCTGTACCTCCAGAGCCCCCTGATGGGCAATACTATCGATACCCAGAGCCAGACCACTGGTGATGACCAGGCCACTGCTACTGAGCACCTGGGCAAAATAGTGACCCCAGTGGGCACCATACGGGCTGCAATCACGACTGCCAACTATCGCCAACTGGGATTGCGCTAACAGAGAGACCTCTCCACGAATAAACAGCAGCGGTGGCGGGCTGCTGATCTGCATCAGTAATTCAGGGTAGTCCGGTTCAGCAAAAATAACCATTTGGTTACCTGGCTGGGTCAACCATTTTTGGGCTCTTTGCAACCAAAGCGGATTAGGTGCCGCAAACTGTGCCTGTTGCTCTGGCGTTAACGGCAGCGCGCTTAATCTCTCTGTGCCATACTGCTCCACTGTCCCCAGGGTTGTGGCGAGCTGTCTTAACTGCTTGTGGCTGATCTCTTTGATCATAAAAAGACGCAGCCAGAATTCTGCTTTATCCATCATATTAATCAACAAGCTCTGATAACTGGCCTGACAACATGCGCTCCCTGTCAGCCCCTGTCCAGCCCCTGATATCATTATCATCCGACTGTCCGAGCCCGCTCGCAAAAGGCAAAAGTCAAATGACATCCGCCACCGTGACACTGTCAATCAGCGTGAGATCTGTCTAAAATAGGCTCTGTAAACCGTTATCAATCCGAAGACAGGCTGAATTTTATGGCAGTATTGCAAGTATTACGTTTTCCTGATGAGCGCTTGCGCACCAAAGCAAAAAAAGTGGCTGAAGTCACAGCTGAGACACAGAAAATTATCGATGACATGATTGAGACCATGTATGCAAAGGAAGGGATCGGATTGGCTGCCACGCAAGTCGATATCCATCAACGCATTATCGTTATTGATGTGTCGGAAAATCGCGATCAGGTCCTGGTGCTGATTAACCCTGAGTTAATTGCCAAAGCAGGAGAAACCGGTATTGAAGAGGGCTGCCTCTCGGTACCCGATTATCGGGCTCTGGTTCCCCGGGCAGAAACAATCAAAATACGGGCGCTGGATCGCAGCGGAACCCCCTTTGAGATGGACGCTGACGAGCTGTTGGCAATTTGTATCCAGCATGAAATGGATCACCTGATCGGTGTCCTGTTTGTCGACTATCTCTCCCCCCTGAAGCGTCAGCGGCTGAAACAGAAACTGGCTAAAATGGCGCGTATGGAAAATCGGCAGGATCTATGAATCTAAGAATTATTTTCGCCGGTACCCCAGATTTTGCGGCCCAACAACTGGCCGCACTGATTGCCGCCAACTGTAAGATCGTCGGGGTGTTTACCCAACCGGATCGTCCGGCCGGACGAGGCAATAAACTCACGGCCAGCCCGGTAAAACAGTTAGCCCAGCAACATGCTCTGCCGCTGTTTCAACCCCTGTCGCTGAAAGACGCAGAAAGCCAACAACTGGTGGCACAACTCAATGCCGATGTGATGGTGGTGGTCGCTTACGGGCTGATTCTGCCCCAGGCGGTGCTGGAGATGCCGCGCCTTGGCTGTATCAATGTCCATGGTTCACTGCTACCCCGCTGGCGTGGAGCTGCGCCTATTCAGCGCGCACTCTGGGCCGGAGACAGTGAAACCGGGGTCACCATTATGCAGATGGATGCCGGGCTGGATACGGGAGATATGCTGCTTAAAGCCTCCTGCCCAATCGACAGTGAGGATACCAGCGCCACTTTGTATCACAAACTGGCACAGCTGGCCCCCTCCGCCCTGCTACAAACGCTGCAGCAACTGGCAACCGGTAGTGCCTCCGCCGAGGTGCAGGATGAGTCCCTCGCCACCTACGCGCAAAAGCTGAGTAAAGAGGAGGCTCGTCTGCAGTGGTCTCTACCTTCACAACAACTGGCGCGCTGCGTACGCGCTTTCAACCCCTGGCCTGTTAGCTTCTTTTTTGTGAGAGACAATGCGATACGAGACCAGGCGGTGAAAGTCTGGCGGGCACAGGCGCTCGACAAAATAACCCACGCCGCTCCCGGCACTGTGATCCAGGCTGACCGTGATGGTATTCAGGTAGCCACGGCTCAGGGTGTTTTTAATATGACCGAACTGCAACCTCCGGGTAAAAAACCGATGTCGGCGCAAGAGTTACTCAACTCGCGCAAAGAGTGGTTCACCATTGGCAGCAAACTTGATTAATCTATGACAACACAAACTAATTTACGTGCCCTGGCAGCAACCCTTATTCACCAGGTGCTGGAACAGGGGAAATCGTTAACGGCCCTTCTGCCGGAACAGCAAAGCAAACTCAAGCCGCAGGATCGCGCCTTGCTACAGGAGCTCTGCTTCGGTAGTCTGCGCGTCCTGCCACAGCTTGACTGGTGCCTGCAGCAATTAATGGCAAAACCATTAAAAAGCCAACAGAGAGCCCTGCATTCGCTACTCAGGGTCGGTCTTTATCAACTGATCCATACCCGCATCCCAGCCCATGCCGCCGTGGCAGAAACGGTTAAGGGTGCCGTCACGCTACAGCGCCCACAGCTCAAGGGGTTGATCAATGGGGTACTGCGTCAGTTTCAGCGCAGGCAAGCGGAGTTACTGCAGGCTTTTCAGCAAACTCCCCAACGTTTTTTGCATCCAGAGTGGTTGCTGACGCAAATCCAACAGGCCTGGCCTGAACAGTGGCAGGAGATTATCGACGCCAATAACCAGAAGCCGCCGATGTGGATTCGGGTCAATAGTCGCCATCACAGCAGAGAGGCTTATCAGGCGCTGCTGGCAGAATCCAATATCTCCTCGTTTCTGCCTGAGGAAGCCGATTTTTTCCCTGATGCCCTTCGCCTTGATCCCCCTTGTCCGGTAGCACAGCTACCAGGTTTCGCACAGGGATGGGCCACCGTACAGGATCTCGCCGCTCAGGGTTGCGTGACACTGCTTCAGCCCCGTGATGGTGAGCGCATCCTGGATCTCTGCGCCGCCCCCGGCGGTAAAACCACCCATATTCTGCAAGTGGCCCCTGCGGCTAATGTGATGGCGGTCGATATTGACGAAGAGCGGCTTAAACAGGTGGCTGACAATTTACAGCGCCTGCAACAGCAGGCGCAGGTCTGTGTTGGTGATGGCAGAACCCCACAACTGTGGGCGGGAGAGCAACCGTTTGATCGCATTTTGCTGGATGCACCCTGCTCAGCCAGTGGCGTTATCCGTCGCCATCCGGATATTAAGTGGCTGCGCAGGCCGGAAGATATCCCTGCACTGGCACAGTTACAGGCTCAAATTCTGGATGCGGTCTGGCCCTTGTTACGCTCAGGCGGCGTGTTGTTGTATGCCACCTGCTCCATTTTGCCCGAGGAAAACCGGCAACAAATCGAGCAATTTCTGCAACGTCACAGCGATGTAACACTGGATATCACCGGTAGCCATGAACTTCCGGGCTGGCAGCGATTGCCACACCCTGAAGGGGGCGATGGCTTCTTTTACGCCCGTCTGATTAAAAACTAAAATACGTAAAATCGGTCACAGGGAGTATAATCCCTGTGATAAACCAAGCATAAGAGTCGAGCATGAAGATAATTATTCTGGGCGCCGGTCAGGTGGGTGGCACACTGGCAGAAAACCTGGTCGATGAAGATAACGATATTACGGTCGTTGATACCAATAACGAAAGATTGCGTTTCTTACAGGACAAGTTTGATCTGCGTGTCGTACAGGGTTACGCTTCGCACCCCAGAGTCCTGCGCGATGCCGGAGCCGATGATGCGGATATGCTGATCGCCGCCACCAACTCCGATGAAACCAATATGACGGCCTGCCAGATAGCCTACTTCCTGTTTAATACTCCCAACAGAATCGCCCGGATTCGTTCCCATGAATATCTGCGCGAAGAGGAGAATCTGTTCTCGCCGGAAACTATCGCAATCGATCATATTATTTCGCCAGAACAACTGGTTATCGATTATATCTATAAACTGATCGAATATCCCGGTGCCCTGCAGGTGATTAACTTTGCCGGTGGTAAAGTCAGCCTGGCCGTGGCCAAAGCCTATTATGGCGGCCCCATGGTGGGCAATGCTCTCTCCTCCCTGCGCGAACATATGCCCTATATTGATGCCCGTATTGCGGCTATTTTCCGTCAGGATCGCCCGATACGTCCGCAGGGTTCCACTGTTATCGAGGCGGGTGACGAAGTATTCTTTGTCGCGGCTTCATCCCATATTCGTGCCGTGATGAGCGAATTACAACGTCTGGAGAAACCCTATAAACGTCTGATGATCGCGGGAGGAGGGAATATCGGCGCCGGACTGGCCAAAAGGCTGGAAAGCGAATACAGCGTTAAACTGCTCGAACACAACCTGCAACGGGCAGAAGAACTGTCAGAACTACTGCAAAATACCATTGTCTTTCAGGGAGATGCTGACCGAGGAGCATATCGATCAGGTGGATGTGTTTATTGCCGTCACCAACAATGACGAAGTCAATATTATGTCTGCCATGCAGGCCAAGAGATTAGGGGCGAAAAAAGTGATGGCCCTGATCCAACGTAACTCTTATATCGATCTGGTACAGGGGGGCGATATCGATATTGCCATCTCACCACAGCAAACCACCGTCTCTGCCCTGCTGGGCCGGGTGCGTAAAGCCGATATCGTTTCGGTCTCTTCTCTGCGTCGTGGTATTGCCGAAGCCATTGAAGCTATCGCCCATGGGGATGAGAAAACCTCTAAAGTGGTTGGTCGCGCCATTGCGGATATTAAACTGCCCCCAGGCACGGTAATCGGCGCCATCGTGCGTGGCGATGATGTGGTGATTGCTAACAGTTCTACGCGTATCGAGCAGGGAGATCATGTGGTGATGTTTTTAACGGATAAAAAATTTGTTTCCGAAGTGGAGCGCCTGTTTCAACCCAGTCCGTTTTTCCTGTAATACATTATGTTTAACATCTATTCTATCTGCTTTATCCTGGGCCTCTTGCTATCCAAAGTCGCCCTGTTTCTCTATATCCCGATGCTGTACGCCCTGTTTACTGGTACCGGCGGCGTCAGTGAATTTTTACAGTCTTTAATTATTACCCACTGTGTGGCCCTGGCGCTGCTGACCATCGGGAAACAGCGGCCGTTTACACTACATATCCGTGATATGTTTGTGGTCACCACCCTGACGTGGATTATTGCCTGTTGCTTCGGTGCACTACCTTTTATTTTCATTAAGCACTTTACCTTTACCGACTCCTTTTTTGAAACCATGTCCGGAGTTATACGTAGGATCTTTAGGATCAACCAACTGATAACGATAGAAAAAATGACGTATTTTTAGAAAAAAGAGTGGAAAGTGTGCTGTGATCATGATCAAATGATCATTCGCCAAAACAACCAACACAACCACAGCACC
>JBOFSC010000301.1:0-2866 GCA_051651345.1 Enterobacteriaceae bacterium | reverse complement strand
TAATCAGGCCATCAAATCCGCCTTCAGAGGTGACAAAATCCTCGGCCTCATAAGGCCAGCGCGCTTTAACCTGAGCTTCTAATTCCGGGATGATGGGGATCCCATGATTATTGTGCAGGTCTTTAACAGATAAACTATAGCGGAGCATTTCGCTAAAATCGGGTAATAGAGCGCTATCAGGAAAGGCCCAAACCAGCTCCAGCATCTTATTTTGATTAAATTCTTCGACTGTATGTAATCTTGCCGGTCTCGGGCTGGAATCCCCTAGCACCCAAATTCGACCCCGGATGCTATTGCTGGCAATCATTTTCTGATTTCGTAAAATCTTCCAGGCAAGTGAGACGGTGGTAGTGCTGGTAGCAATTTCACGGGCCAAATCTTTCACCGTCGGCAACAGACTGCCATGGGCTATTTGACCTGATTTAATGAGCTCAGAAACAGCGGATGCCACGCCATGAATAGTGTACTCTTTGATATTTTCAGCCAGCCAGCGACTATCAACCTCTACGGGTTGCTTATCCATTGCCATCTCTCCTGTGCCAACCAGGGACCCGTCCCATGTCCCCCATTGTTCCATAACCACAATATTTTGTATACCCAGGCCAGATACCCTCTGACAGCGGGTTTTCTCTATTAAGTAATAGAAAAGTCTATTGTGTAATAGCCAGAGGGTTGTATCACACGCACCTTAGGTTATTATCTATTCCGGAGGCAAAGAGGAAACAGAGTAAATTGTTCTTCTTTGCTGAGTGCCAACACCAGGAACCCACTCCAATTATCCCAACAATATTGAGATTTTTATCACTCCTTCGGGAGTGATTTTTTTGCCCCGAGTTTATCCAACAGCCATAAAAAAACCCCACCTGTTACAGTGGGGTTATCAATTAACAGAGCTCAACGCTGTCTATAGACGGAGTTATTACTCTTCTGCTGCCGGCTGAGTCTCTTGACTGCGATCAACCAGCTCGATGTAGGCCATCGGGGCGTTGTCGCCAGCACGGAAGCCACACTTCAAAATACGGGTATAACCGCCGCCACGGCTCGCAAAACGCGGACCAAGCTCATTAAACAGTTTTGCCACGATCTCGTTATCACGAGTACGGGCGAATGCCAGACGACGATTAGCAACGCTATCGTTTTTGGCAAGTGTAATCAGTGGCTCAACAACGCGACGCAGCTCTTTAGCCTTGGGCAGTGTTGTCTTGATAATCTCATGACGAACCAGAGACCCAGCCATGTTACGAAACATGGCCTGCCGATGGCTGCTATTACGATTCAGTTGACGACCACTCTTACGATGGCGCATGACCTTATCCTTCTCAGTAAAACTTTAACCTGTGTTCCGGTTACTCGTCTGCAATACTTGCCGGTGGCCAGTTCTCAAGGCGCATGCCCAGAGAAAGCCCACGGGAAGCCAGCACGTCTTTAATCTCAGTAAGAGATTTTTTACCCAGGTTGGGCGTCTTAAGCAACTCAACCTCGGTACGCTGAACCAGATCACCGATGTAATGGATAGCTTCTGCCTTCAGACAGTTAGCAGAGCGGACAGTCAATTCCAGATCATCCACAGGCCGCAACAGAATAGGATCAAACTCCGGCTTCTCCTCTTTAACTTCCGGCTGACGTACATCACGTAAGTCAACAAAGGCTTCAAGCTGCTCAGCCAGAATCGTGGCTGCGCGGCGAATCGCCTCTTCCGGATCGAGGGTACCGTTGGTCTCCATCTCAATGACCAGCTTGTCGAGGTCAGTACGCTGCTCAACACGCGCGGCTTCTACACTATAGGCGATACGCTCAACCGGGCTGTAGCAGGCATCTACCAGCAAACGGCCAATCGGGCGCTCATCCTCTTCAGTGTGAATACGGGCGGAAGCCGGGACATAACCCCGACCACGCTGCACCTTGATACGCATGCTGATGCTGGCATTCTGATCAGTCAGATGGCAGATCACATGTTGCGGTTTAACGATCTCGACATCACCATCGTGGGTGATATCTGCTGCGGTCACAGGGCCAATGCCAGACTTCTCAAGAGAAAGCATCACTTCATCTTTCCCATGTACTTTTACCGCCAGACCTTTCAGATTGAGTAGGATTTCCAGGATATCTTCCTGTACACCCTCTTTGGTACTGTACTCATGGAGCACACCATCAATCTCAACTTCAGTCACCGCACAGCCTGGCATCGATGACAACAGAATACGGCGCAGTGCGTTACCCAGTGTGTGGCCGAAGCCACGCTCTAACGGCTCAAGTGTTACCTTGGCATGCGTCGAACTGATTTGCTCGATATCTACCAGGCGCGGTTTTAGAAACTCTGTCACAGAACCCTGCATTGTGTCCTCTCTTTCAAACGTGAACCTTACTTGGAGTAAAGCTCGACGATCAGGTGCTCATTGATGTCTGCGGTCAGATCAGAACGTTCTGGAATGCGCTTGTATACACCTTCCATCTTCGCAGCATCAACTTCCAGCCATGTCGGCTTTTCACGCTGCTCAGCCAGCTCTAAAGCAGCCTTAACACGAGATTGCTTTTTTGCTTTCTCACGAATAGTAATAACATCATTCGGAGATACCTGATAAGAAGCGATATTGACAACGCGTCCATTAACCATGACAGCTTTATGGCTTACCAACTGACGTGCTTCTGCACGCGTGGCGCCAAAGCCCATGCGATAGACAACATTATCCAAACGTCCTTCTAAAAGGGTCAGCAAGTTTTCACCTGTATTGCCCTTTAAACGAGTTGCTTCTTTGTAATAGTTGCGGAATTGACGCTCCAGAATGCCGTACATACGACGAACTTTTTGCTTCTCACGCAACTGCACACCATAGTCTGACAGACGCGGTTTACGCGCGCCATGCTG
>JBOFSC010000300.1:0-1928 GCA_051651345.1 Enterobacteriaceae bacterium | reverse complement strand
CGGCAACGTGCCCTTTGCCCAGGGCGATGATCTCATCGGCTGGCATCAGCATCGTGATCCCGGTGAAATAGAGGATATAAGCGATAGTGATAATCACCGCATTCAGGGCCAGAATTCGCCCCATATCCCGCTGCGGATGCTTCATATCTTTGGTCAGGGTCGCGACTACAATCCAGCCACCAAAACTAAAAGACATAGACAGCAATGGGGCGGTAAATTCATCGGTTTTAAAAGTGTGTAAATCCCTGACAATAATGTCAGTATCAAAGTTATATATTCCCACAGCCGCGATAACGATAATGGGGAAAAATTTGATAATAGTGGAGAAAGAGGAGAACAGGGCAGATAGTTGAGTACTGTAATAATTAATCGCGAAGATAAAAATGATAATCGCAAACGCCAGACCATTAATCACCAGGGGAGAGAGCGTCCTGATATCAGAGCCGACGAGTTGAAAAAAAACAGAGGCAATTATCGCTAACAGGCTGATCAACACAGGCATATAGATAATCGCTTCAAACCAGCCGACTAAAAAAGCATATTTTTGTCCAAAGACATCTTTGATATAGCCTACCGATCCTCCGCCGCTGGTGGTATGTTGTGCGACAACGGACAAAGAGATACCGGCGAATATCAGAGAGGTACCAAACACTATCCAGCCGATGATGGCGGTGGAGACATTCCCATTAGTGTATCTTAAGATTTCATCACTTTTGAAGAAAATTCCCGAGCCAATAACCGTACCAATGGCAGTTAATAATCCGGGGAAAAAGGTGATCTTTTTACTCATCTTGCGGCCCTTAATATGTATCAGCTAATAAAAAGGAACATCAGAAGCGGGTGGCCAGCTTTGATTTGCAGATTATCACTCGATGTCTATACATGCATAGTCAATAAAGTTCACTTTGTGACGGCGGTAGTGTTTTTAGTAATCATTGCGTAATAATCCTGTAAAAAATGGCAGCGCGCAAGGTCGCCTGACCTTCTGCAGATATTGTGCTAAGATTGCTCCTCACGGATCATGACAGTTGGAAAGTTCAGTGCAAATGCCCAATAACAAGGGGGCGGTTCTGCCCATCAATACCCTTTATACCTCTTCGCAGCCCTTACCGATCTATCAGCAAATCAAGCGAATGATTATGCAAAAAGTTCACTCCGGTGAGTGGGGTGCACACTATAATGTTCCTTCGGAAAAAGAGCTGACCCAGCTTTTTAACGTCAGTCGTATGACGGTTAACCGGGCATTGCGTGAGTTGACGGCGCAGGGGATATTGGTCAGGATCCAGGGCGTAGGTACCTTTGTCTCTGAGATCAAAGGGGAGTCCGCTCTGATGTCCGTGCGAAATATTTCTGATGAAATACAAGCCATTAACCATAAGTATTCTGCTGAGCTTATCCTGCTGGAAAAATGTCTGGCAAGCCAGGAGCTGGCTGCCACCTTTGAGGTGATGGCCGGGCAGATGGTCTATCACTCTATTCTGGTCCACTACGATAATGATATGCCGGTACAGCTGGAAGATCGCTTTGTGAATAGCGATGTGGTGCCGGACTACTTAAATCAGAATTTCACCCGACAAACGCCGCACGCCTACCTGATGTCAGTGGCCCCTTTAACTGAGGGAGAGCATATTGTGGAAGCCGTATTACCCAGTGAAAAAGAGGCCGCGTGGTTGCAGATCACGCCAGCTTCCCCCTGTTTACAGGTTCAGCGTAAAACCTGGTCCCAGAATAAGGTGGTTACCAGTGCCCGCCTGCTCTATCCCGGCAGCCGCTATCGTCTGGAAGGACATTTCTACTCTTGATTTAACAGGGCTCTAATTTAATATGGATCACAGATCCAGAAAAAGAGCTTGTTTTTCACCCCTGTCTTGTATATACATGTGCATACATAACGAGGGTTACCGAATTGAATGCACTGGAGCATTGCC
>JBOFSC010000299.1:0-2208 GCA_051651345.1 Enterobacteriaceae bacterium | reverse complement strand
TCTTCTGTCACCCGACCAGCCGGGGAGTCTCTGACGCTGGTCAGCAACAACCAGCCTGCTCAGGGGAGCGATAGCAGTGTCGGCCTCACGCCACAGGTTAAAAATCATTCGGATCAGTTCCAGAGCACGCCGTCGTTCAGCAAACAGGCAGATATTGTCAGCCAGGGTCGGGAATCCTGGCGACTGCCTGCACAAATGGCAGAAGCCCCCGCCAGAGCGCCAGAAGGCTCAG
The DNA here is from genome assembly GCA_051651345.1 of Enterobacteriaceae bacterium. Lineage (GTDB taxonomy): Bacteria > Pseudomonadota > Gammaproteobacteria > Enterobacterales > JBOFSC01 > JBOFSC01. The sequence goes on along the minus strand of JBOFSC010000299.1, from coordinate 1,976 downwards.
CCAGTGTCACCAGCAGTGATAAACCCTCGCTGCTGAACGGTCTGGTCGGCAGTAGCGCTCCTGTGGAAGCAGGCGGTACACAAACCCAGGTGGCAGGGCATTCTGCAGACAAAATGATGCCCGGCAGCGTAAAACTGGACAGCACACAAGGGGACTCCCTGCCGCGCCAGTTAAATCATGCGTTGGGTGAGCGTCTGCAAGTACAGATTAATAACAAGGTACAACATGCCGAGATCCGCCTGGATCCGCCGGATATGGGCAAAATCACCGTATCGCTGCAGATGGAAGGAAATCGGTTGCAGGTCAATATTAATGCGACCCAGTCGGATGTATATCGCGCCTTACAACAAGTGAGCCAGGAGTTACGCAGCCAGTTAACAGAACAAAACTTTATGCAGGTGAATGTTCAGGTCTCTTCACAACAACAATCGCAACAACAGCAGGAGAAAAATGAGCGCTATGTGATGCAGTCGGAACAGATTGAAGAAGCAGGTCAGTTCGCTTCGACCCATAACAGTTCGGAAAGTGACGATTCGGTTTTAATAAAAGTATAACAACAGTAATAACAAGGAACCGTGGAGTATGAGCGCTAAGAATATTTTTTTTGGACTGGTAGCACTATTAGTGACCGCATCATTAACGGCAGTGCTGGTCATCTGGGGATACAGTACTTTTGTTAAACAGGAGTTGGATCCTGGCGTGCGGGCAGAACAGTCTGCCGACATAGAGAGAGAGCCTCTGTTCAGCCGTAAAAAAACGGACCGTCAGGCGAAAGAGGTCAAATTTGTTGAGGTGGGTAATATCATTGTCACCCTGAAAGGCGACGGACGGCGGGAGCGTTATATGCAGCTGGAACTGGCACTGGCGGCTTATGATGAAGAAGAGGTCAAAAAGTGCGAGTCGATTATTCCGGCTCTGCGTGGCGCAACCCTGCTGGTGTTATCCAACCGGGATTATTCCGAGGTGCGTGAGATGCCAATCAAGGAGTTACGTGAAGCCCTGCTGAAGGCTTTTGAAGAGACACTAGGCAAATTCGGTAGCAAGGTGTATTTTCACGACCTGGTTATCAGTAAGCTCGTTTTCCAGTAAAGCAAGTAGGCAGATATGCAATTTCTTGAATCAAATGCATTGACACCGGCGCAAGAGAGTCACTATTTACAAGTCCACCTTCCTTTAGTGAAGCGGGTTGTGCATCAGTTGGCCTCTCAGGCAGATAGTGTGATGGACCGCCAGGATTTGCACCAGATAGCCCTGATGGGGCTGCTGGAGGCACTGCGCCGTTATGGGATACCCGATGAGCAGTTTCCCGCTTATGCGTACCAGCGGGTGCGCGGCTCTGTTCTGGATGAGTTACGCCAACATGACTGGCGTCCACGTCGTTTGCGGCAAAAGACCCATAAGACCAATGACGCGATTCGCGAATTGACCCGGAAACTGGGTCGGGAGCCCACTTTTGCGGAGATCTCGACCCATCTGGAGATTGATGCCGAGGAGTATCAGGAGTATCTGCTGCTGGACAGCGCCAGAGCGATGGAGAGTCTGGATACACTGCTCTCCTGCGACAGTTCGGTGCTGGGCACTATGGAGGGGCGCAATCTGGAAGATGAAGTAGTGGTGCGCGACACCCTCACTCACGCCCTGGCCTCCCTGGATGAGCGCGAGCAGATGATTTTAACTTTGTACTATCAGCATGAACTCAATATGAAAGAGATAGCGCTGGTAATGGACTTGACTGAAGCCAGGGTGTGTCAGTTAAATAAGAAAATAGCACAAAAAATAAAAAGTTTTTCCTGAGGAAACTATGCAAAAATTGTTGGGCCTGCTGGTCGTTATTATCTGCGTCGTGGGCGGATATCTTTTCTCCGGCGGGCGACTGGCGGCATTCTGGCAACCCGGTGAAATCATCATTATCGTCGGGGCCGGTGTTGGGGCCATTATTATCGCCAACCCGCTGAATGTACTCAAAGAGATGTGGC
>JBOFSC010000298.1:0-2436 GCA_051651345.1 Enterobacteriaceae bacterium | reverse complement strand
ATTACAATATACCACCGCCACGGCCGGTGGTCTGATCAGCAGCGCGGCACCGGCATTTATTGTCCTGCTGGCTTTTTTTCTGTTACGGGAAAAAATATCCGGCCCCCGGATAGCGGGCGTTCTTTGCGTCACAGCAGGCATCGTGGCGGTAAATCTGCCCACCACGACAGAAACAGAACAGGCGCTCTCTTCTCTCAAGGGCAATGGACTGGTGTTGTTGGCGGTGATCTGTGAAGCGGCCTTTGCTATTACCAGTAAGTCTCGCGCCTGCTCTCTGTCGGCGCTGCTTAAAACGGCGGTCATCGCCCTCTATGCCACCCTCTTTCTGTTACCATTTGCCCTGTATGATGCTTACCAGTATGACTTTAGCGCCCTGAGCGGGCAGTCGTGGTTGTGCATCGCCTGGTATGGCTTTTTTGTCTCTTTTCTCTCTTATGTCTTCTGGTTTAAAGGGATTGTCACTGTACCGGCAGGCGTTGCCGCCTCTTTTACCGGGTTTGTGCCCATCAGCAGCCTCTTTTTTTCCTGGCTGATTCTCCACGAGCAGATCACTGTTACAGGTTGGATTGGTCTGTTTTGTGTCTTGCTGGGAATAGGACTGGCCTGTATGGGTAAGCAGGAGCAGTAGCTCAGGGCAGATTTTGGCAGCAGCGCTGCTGCTGCCAACTCATTAATAATGTGCCCTGAAGGTTTACCCTTTTGCAGGTTCCTCTTCTAAAGCGGTTTTTATCTGCTCTTCAACTTCCGAGGTTTCCAACATCTGCTCCTGCACAATCTGTTCATCATTGCGCGGGTCCAAAGCTGCCCTCAGGGGTGAACTGCCCATATTGTCTGGCGTCGCAACGTGCTGTAGCGGCGCTTCTTTTATAGGGTTCATTGCAGATATTTTGCTGCTTCGACTCAACCATACCACAGCAAATCCACAGGCACTGATCAATACATAGAGCATATTGGCGCCATAGAACTTCATTAGCATTCCGGTTAACAGTGGGCCGATACAGGCACCAATACCAAAGCAGACCAGCAGCATCCCAGTTAACGCAATACGGCGATCAGATTCAATATGATCATTGGCAAACGCCACAGCCAACGGATAGAGGGTAAATTGCGGCATACTGGCTAACAGGGCAAAAGGAATCAGCAGCCACAGTAGCAGTGATGAATTTACGGCAAAAAACAGAGGTAACACGGCTAAAGGAATAGATGCCAACGCCAGCAACAGCCCCATATAGCGAATCAGGATGCCCCGGTTAAAGCGATCGGACAACCAGCCAAGCGGCCACTGCACCAGAAAACCGGTCAAAATACAGCCCCCCATAAAGAGGCCCACCTGCTCTGTCGGCATCCCCATCTGGCTCGCATAAATCGGTGCCAGACCATAAAAGGCCCCCGTGACAAAACCGGTATAGAGGATGGTGAGCATGGTGCTGCCTGCCCGCTGTACAAAGTAACGTACCTCCAGCGGCGCTGGCTGCAATGCCGTAGGGTAAATCCGTCGGGTCAGCGCCACCGGAATCAGGCACAGGGCATAACTGAGCGCAATAAGCATCAGAAGTTCACTGCCCAGTACCGGGTAGAACACCAGGATCAACTGTCCCAGCACAATCCCCAGATAGGTCACCGCCATATAGGCACCAAAGACCACACCACGCTGGTTACTCTCTGCCTGCTCATTGAGCCAGGTTTCAATGACCATATACTGGCACATCAATCCCATGCCCATCAGCACCCGCAGTACCAGCCACACCTCCAGCCACTCAACCAGCCCCATAAACAGCACTGTCGCCGTCACCGCGCCCGCGCAGGCAACATAAGCGCGGATGAAACCCACCCGGCTGATCAACAGATGCCCCAGTTTACTGCCCAGCACCAGACCGGCGTAGTGAGCTGCCATCAGAGCACCCACCCACAGCTCATCGACTTTATCTTTCTCCAGACGCAGAGCAAGGTAGGTATTCAATAATCCGGTACCAATAAGTAACAATAATGTTGTGGAATAAAGCGCACGAAAAGTTCTAACTATCCTGGCCATTTACTTCCTCTGACTCACCAACAGAAATATTGCAAAAGCTCCTACAGTGCGCTCTACAATAACATAATAATCGCAGCAGCATAATCACCTGTGCCCCTCTATTTTGACTGTTTATGAAAAAAAAGAGATGAAATTTAACGCAAATTGGATTCTATTTTTTCGGCTCTTGAACAACGTGCATCAATAATGTGATCTGGAATGCTGTCAATAGGGCAGATACTCATTCAGAAGATGTCCAGGGTCACAGAATTAACAATAAGGGTTAGTTCATATGTAGGTACTTAAGCTCATAACACATTGATGTACCTTTAATTCATTACAGGGTAAATACTAAGACCTAACGATAGCAACATACTTTTCTGATCTCGCCTGGGATGAGCTCGTTGACCATGAGTCGCAAAAAA
>JBOFSC010000297.1:0-11369 GCA_051651345.1 Enterobacteriaceae bacterium | reverse complement strand
GGAACTGGGCAAGATCCAGAAAATTTCTGGCGCCAACCTGCATCGTAACTGGGTTATGATCCCTCATGTCACCCAGTTTGATGAGGCCGACATTACTGAGTTAGAAGCGTTCCGTAAACAGCAGAATGCAGAAGCGGAGAAGGGCAAGCTGGGCGTTAAAATCACCCCGCTGGTGTTTATTCTCAAGGCAGTGGCTAAAGCGCTGGAAGCTTATCCGCGTTTTAACAGCTCTCTGTCCGCAGATGGACAGCGCCTGACCCTGAAGAAGTACATCAATATCGGTGTGGCAGTGGATACCCCCAATGGTTTAGTGGTGCCGGTCTTGCGTGATGTGAACCGCAAGGGCATTATCGAACTGTCCCGGGAGATCAGCGAAATTTCAGCCAAAGCACGTGATGGCAAGCTGACCACCGGCGATATGCAGGGGGGATGTTTCACTATTTCCAGCCTGGGGGGCATCGGCGGTACGGCCTTTACACCGATAGTGAATGCGCCGGAAGTGGCGATTTTGGGTGTATCCCGCTCCAGTACCAAACCGGTATGGAATGGTAAGGAGTTTGCACCGCGCCTGATGCTGCCACTCTCCCTCTCTTATGACCATCGGGTGATCGATGGTGCCGATGGGGCCCGGTTTATTACATTCCTCAACCAGGTGATGTCGGATATCCGGCGACTGGTCATGTAATAATGTTTGCATTCTGTTAATGATGTTGGTTAGGCTGGGCCTTGCCAATAATAGTTGATAAGAGGTCATAATGGGTACGGAAATAAAAACTCAGGTAGTGGTGCTTGGAGCAGGGCCAGCCGGATATTCTGCTGCTTTTCGCTGTGCCGATTTAGGCTTGACTACCGTTATTGTGGAACGCCATTCAACCCTGGGTGGAGTTTGTCTCAATGTAGGTTGTATTCCCTCCAAGGCGCTGCTGCATGTTGCCAAGGTGATTGAAGAGGCCAAAGCGCTGGCGCAACACGGCATCGTTTTTGGCGAGCCGCAAACCGATATTGATAAGATTCGCCTGTGGAAAGAGAAGGTGATCGGCCAGTTGACGGGTGGCCTGGCCGGTATGGCTAAAGGCCGTAAGGTCGAGGTGGTTCAGGGCGTCGGTAAATTTACCGGTAGCAACACCCTGGAAGTAGAAGGCAGCGAAGGCCCCACCACCATTCATTTTGAACATGCCATCATAGCCGCAGGTTCGCGGCCCATTCAGTTACCCTTTATTCCCCATGAAGATCCCCGTATTTGGGATTCCACCGATGCCCTGGCGCTGAAGGAGGTCCCTAAGCGTCTTTTGGTGATGGGCGGCGGTATTATCGGCCTGGAGATGGGCACGGTTTACCACGCGCTGGGATCGGAGATTGAAGTTGTAGAGATGCTGGATCAATTGATTCCGGCAGCGGATAAAGATGTAGTAAGGGTTTTCAGCCGCAAGATAAGCAAGCAGTTTAAACTGCTGCTGTCGACGAAAGTGACCAGCGTTCAGGCGAAAGAAGAGGGTATCTATGTCTCCATGGAGGGGGCCAAGGCACCGAAGGAGCCACAGCGTTATGATGCGGTGTTGGTATCCATCGGTCGGGTGCCCAATGGGGCGCTGATCGATGCGGGTAAGGCGGGCGTGGAAGTGGATGAGCGTGGCTTTATTCAGGTCGATAAGCAGATGCGTACCAATGTGCCACATATTTTCGCCATCGGCGATATTGTGGGGCAACCGATGCTGGCCCATAAAGGGGTGCATGAAGGCCATGTGGCGGCGGAAGTGATTGCCGGGATGAAGCACTACTTTGATCCCAAGGTGATCCCCTCCATCGCCTATACCGAGCCGGAAGTGGCCTGGGTTGGCCTGACGGAGAAAGAGGCGAAAGAGAAGGGGATCAGCTATGAGATAGCAGTATTCCCCTGGGCGGCTTCCGGGCGCGCCATCGCTTCGGATTGTGCCGATGGTATGACTAAGCTGATCTTCGATAAGGAATCGAATCGGGTGATTGGTGGTGCCGTGGTTGGCAGCAATGGTGGCGAACTGTTAGGCGAAATAGGTCTGGCAATCGAGATGGGCTGCGATGCGGAAGATCTGGCTCTCACCATCCATGCGCACCCGACACTGCACGAATCGGTCGGTCTGGCTGCGGAAATCTATGAAGGGACTATCACAGATTTACCCAACGCCAAGGCGAAAAAGAAGAAGTAAACTTGCCGGCAGGCGGGGTTCACCCGCCTGCCGATAACCCATTTCCCCTGTAACCTCTTTACTCCTCACGATGCAGTACAAAAGTGAGCGCGATAAAACAGAGCGCGATCAGCAGCGCCAGCGCGAAGAACTTCGCAGCCCACAACAGAGTATTTAGCGCCGGATCAAACTCTTCCACAACCACGAACAGTTCTCTTGCCACTGGGGGCGTCAGCGATTTAATGGAGAAATAGAGCACCCATAACGCCATAAGAACGGATGAGATCTGTGCCAGAGTTAAATAGAGGTTATAGTGAGTGTTATTATTTTTATGCATTGGTCAACGTCCTTGCCACAATCATCCTGCCTATAGTACTTATTTTTTACTGTGATTGCACCTGCTAAAATAGGCTAAATGGTGCGGTGGTGAATGCCCATAAAAAGTGTTGTTTTTTTGTGAACAAATTAACAAAGAGAGTAGAAATCGTTATACCATAGCCCGGAAAGCGGGTAACTTATACCCGTCGTCTTTCAAGCTGCGGCGTTGTTGGCTGCGCAGATTCAGGTGAATCACATACTGGAGTATGCTCATCACCTGAATCTGCTTGCCGCCTAGCCGCAGCTCGAAATACTTAGGGTAATACCCGTCATAATAAAAGTTAATAGTGAGGGATTTGTCGTGCTAGAAGAGTATCGTAAGCATGTAGCAGAACGAGCGGCCGAGCATGTTGTTGCCCTGCCCCTGGATGCCAGACAGATGGCCGATCTGGTGGAGTTGTTGAAGGCACCTCCCGCAGGTGAGGAACAGACATTGCTGGAACTACTCACTCACCGTGTCCCGCCTGGGGTGGATGAAGCCGCCTATGTTAAAGCGGGTTTTCTGGCCGCCATCAGCAAGGGCGAGACACACTCTCCATTAATCACCCCACAGAAAGCCATTGAGCTGCTGGGCACCATGCAGGGGGGATATAATATCCGTCCCCTGATCGATGCGCTCGATGATGCGGCCCTGGCTCCCGGTGCCGTTAAGGCGCTGTCACACACCCTGTTGATGTTTGATAATTTCCACGATGTGGTGGAGAAGATGCAGGCAGGCAATGAGTATGCCAAACAGGTGGTTCACTCCTGGGCCGATGCCGAGTGGTTTTTATCCCGCCCTGAACTGGCGCAGAAACTGACTGTTACCGTGTTTAAGGTCAGCGGCGAAACCAATACCGATGATCTCTCCCCGGCACCGGATGCCTGGTCGCGTCCGGATATTCCACTGCATGCCCTGGCGATGCTGAAAAACCCCCGCGAGGGTATTGAGCCGGATCAGCCAGGGGTGATTGGGCCGCTGAAGCAGATTGAAGCTCTGAGTCAGAAAGGCTATCCCCTGGCCTATGTGGGTGACGTGGTGGGGACCGGTTCTTCGCGTAAATCGGCAACCAACTCCGTGTTGTGGTTTATGGGCGAAGATATTCCTTATGTGCCGAACAAGCGCGCCGGTGGTGTGGTGTTGGGTGGCAAAATTGCGCCGATCTTCTTCAATACCATGGAGGATGCCGGTGCGCTGCCGGTAGAGGTGGATGTCAGTGCCCTGAAGATGGGCGATGTTATCGATATCTATCCCTATAAGGGAGAAATTCGTGCCCACGACAGCGGTGAGCTGCTGGCAAGCTTTAGCCTGAAAACCGAGGTATTGCTGGATGAAGTGCGCGCAGGTGGGCGTATTCCACTGATTATCGGTCGTGGATTGACGGGCAAGGCCCGGGAATTCCTCGGTTTACCGGAGAGTGACCTGTTCCGTAAACCCATGGTGGTGGCGCACAGCGACAAAGGCTATACCCTGGCGCAGAAAATGGTGGGCCGCGCCTGTGGTCTGAAGGGCGTCAGACCCGGCCAATATTGTGAACCGCGCATGACCTCCGTGGGCTCGCAGGATACCACCGGACCGATGACCCGTGATGAGTTAAAAGATCTGGCTTGCCTGGGCTTCTCTGCTGATCTGGTGATGCAATCCTTCTGTCATACCGCCGCTTATCCCAAGCCGGTGGATGTGGTGACCCAACACACCCTGCCCGATTTCATAATGAATCGCGGCGGGATTTCCTTAAGGCCTGGAGATGGCATTATTCACTCTTGGTTGAACCGGATGCTGCTGCCCGACACCGTGGGTACCGGGGGAGATTCCCATACCCGTTTCCCCATTGGTATCTCCTTTCCGGCAGGGTCAGGGCTGGTGGCTTTTGCTGCCGCGACGGGGGTGATGCCCCTGGATATGCCGGAGTCGGTTCTGGTGCGCTTTACCGGTAAGATGCAGCCGGGGATCACTTTGCGTGATCTGGTGCATGCCATTCCCTACTACGCTATTGCGCAAGGTTTACTGACCGTGGCGAAACAGGGCAAGAAAAATATCTTCTCGGGTCGTATTCTGGAAATCGAAGGCTTACCGGATCTGAAAGTCGAACAGGCTTTTGAATTGGCGGATGCTTCTGCAGAGCGCTCGGCGGCCGGTTGTACTATTAAACTGAATCAGGAACCCATTATCGAGTATCTGACTTCCAACGTGGTGCTGCTGAAGTGGATGATCGCTGAAGGCTATGGTGACAGACGCACTCTGGAGCGTCGTATCAAGGGGATGGAGCAGTGGTTGTCCAATCCGCAACTGATGAACGCCGATGCCGATGCCGAGTATGCGGCGGTGCTGGAGATAGATATGTCGGCTATCAGGGAGCCTATCCTGTGTGCGCCGAACGATCCTGATGATGCCCGCTTGCTGTCAGATGTCGCTGGCGACAAGATCGATGAAGTCTTTATCGGCTCCTGTATGACCAATATCGGACACTTTCGCGCCGCAGGTAAGTTGCTGCAACAGCATCAGCAGCAGTTATCCACCCGTCTGTGGGTTGTACCGCCAACCAAGATGGATGCGGCACAACTGACGGAAGAGGGCTATTACAGCATCTTTGGTAAAAGTGGTGCCAGGGTGGAGATTCCGGGCTGTTCCCTCTGTATGGGTAATCAGGCCCGTGTGGCAGATGGCGCAACGGTAGTGTCTACTTCAACACGTAACTTCCCCAATCGGCTGGGGACCGGGGCGAATGTCTACCTGGCCTCTGCGGAGTTGGCGGCGGTTTCTGCCATTACCGGGCATTTACCCACGCCACAGGAGTATCTCTCCTATATGCAGCAAGTGGAGCAGAGCGCTGACGATACCTATCGTTATCTCAACTTCAATACGTTAGCGAATTATACCCAGAAAGCCGATAAGGTGATTTTTCAGACCAAAGTTTGATTAGGCCTTCCCTCTCCTGGTGACGGGAGAGGGAACCGCTCTTAACCAGGGGACAGCAGATGGATTACGAATTTCATCGGGAGCCAACCAGAGGCATTATTGCCAAATTTTCCATGGGCCATGAAGCGTTGGGCTACTGGTTAACGGAGGAGATCAGGGGGGATCTCAGCGCGCTGAGCGAAGTGGAGAACATAGCGCAGCAACTCCGGGGCAGTGAGCGAGAGTGGCATAAAGAGGGCCACGAGTATAGTCTGCTGATTCGCGGTGGAGAGGTGATCGTACAAGCGAATTCGTTAACCTTCCCTGAGGATGAAGTGGCGGAAGGGCTCAGTTATTATGATGCAGAGAGCCACTCCATCTGTGGCATAGAGGATTTCCTCCAGGTATTACGCGCTTATCGCCTTTTTTCCCTGGAAGAGGGCTAAAGCGCGCCTGGTCGAGATTAATTGACGTAAGCTAATATTCCTAAGGTATCCTTAGCCAGATCAGTACATTTCTTATCCTGTGGCACTGAAATACCACTCAGATCTTTATAGCTATCCTCACCGAGTTGTTTCATATCAAACGAACTGTAATTACTTAAATCCCAATGGCTTTGTTGGGCAAAATAGACGATGGCCCGTTTAATCTGCGCATTGGGTAATTGTGAGTAGCCACAATCAGTTTTTAGGTAGACAAATATTGCTGTCAGATCAGCCAGATCTTCAGCTTCCAGTTCAGAGAGTGCCAGGCTGTTAAAGGTCAGCAGAGACAAAAACAGCGTTACAGCAGCAAAAAATAGTTTTCGCGTCATAGGATCGATTCAACCTGAGGAGGGAAGGTATTGCATTAAAGAATCTTATCAATGCCTATTTAATCGTAAGATAGAAAATATAATTAAGCGAATTTGGTTGTCTCATATTTTTAATTATAAATTCATACAGTTATTCTGCATGACTCTGGATTTCACACGCTGATCCAGCGCTGCCATGCAGGGACATACGGGTATTTATTCTGTTAATAAATATTTCACATCCTTATCAGTTTACCGTTTATCTAAAAGGAGAGCTCTATTTTACTGTAAAATCAGTCATCTGTATGCAAAAATCGTACGGAAAAGGGGGGATTTACCTCATGCATTATATCTACATTAATTATTTACATTCACATGTAAGCAAGTGTAACTTTTTGGAATAACTCGCTGCCAGAGTGCTATATATCGCGGTATCGCTATCAGAGTTTGGTATACTGCCTCCTTTTCCTGGCATCTGGGTATAGTGACATGCAATATAATGTGGAAATAATGATTCCTGCCGAAGAGATCGAGAGAAGAACCAAAGAGTTGGGCAGGGAGATCAGTGACCATTATCGTGAGCGCGGCAACCCCTTGTTGCTGATAGGCCTGTTACGGGGCTCTTTTGTCTTTATGGCCGATTTGTGTCGGGCTATCGATCTGCCTCTGGAAGTGGATTTTATGACGGTATCCAGCTACGGACAGGCGATGGCGAGCTCCCGGGATGTGAAAATCTTGAAAGATCTGGATGAAGATATCGTCAATAAAGATGTGTTAATCGTCGAAGATATTATCGATTCCGGGCATACCTTAAGCAAAGTGAGGGCGATGCTGGGTATCAGACAACCCAAGTCCATCGCCATTTGTACTCTGCTGGATAAACCAGAACGGCGTGAAGTAGAGGTGCCCGTTGAGTGGGTGGGATTTAGCATTCCCGACGAGTTTGTAGTGGGATATGGCGTGGATTACTCACAACGTCACCGCAACCTGCCTTATATCGGTAAGGTGATTATCCTGGATGAGTAACTCCCCGCCTGTAGGTGTTTAGCTCCCTCCTGTGGTAAGGGGAGGGACTACTCCCATTCCGGCGCTGAGGATCCCAGGGGCTGCAAAACATGTTTGAAATGCCCAGGGGTTCTGCTCATCTGCACCTGCTCCTCAACCCCTTTGTATAACCCCATGGGTGTCATAGCAGTCAGGGGATCCGGAGTCACAAAGCGGTGTTCGTCATCGCTATTGGCTTTTTCTTTGGCATAATCAGAACTAAAAACACCCAGTGACATTAGCCAGCAGGCTACACGTGCCAGTGAGACGGTAACCTGATAGCTGCCTCCCTCCTGTGCCCTTCTTTTTAGCGCCTGCAACACCCCGGTCGTTGCCAGCCAGCCGGTAATATAATCATCCACGATACCGATCACTGGCGTCATCACAGGCTGAATCAGTTGTTCACCCTCGCGCACGCTTTCAAGATAGTAGGGCCCGCAGAAGGCACCTGCAGCCACATCGAAGCCTACCCGTTGCGACCAGGGGCCATTTTCTCCGGTAAAGAGTATGGTGACATGGATCAGCCCCGGATAGCGCTGAGATAATGTTTCTGCGTCCAGATGATAACGCTGCAGGAAACCAGGGCGTCGATTGGCATAAAAAATATCAGCCTGTTGCAGTAACTGATGTAACTGCTGCAGGGCATCGGCCTGATTCAGATCGAGGGTGGCGGAACGCTCCCCAACATGAGAGGTATTGTGAAATAGTGAGGGTTCGACATCTTGTGGCCGCAAGATATTCAGGACATCAGCCCCATACAGGCTAAGGTCTCTACCGATAGCCGGGCCGGCGATCACATGTGCCAGCCCAAGTGCTTTGATGCCGCTTAACGGCGCACTACATTCGTCTGTAAAGGGAACAGGTGCCGAATCTGCTATTTTACGAATCGAAATCAGGGGTTGAGGGGCAATCACCTGCCTGAAGACATCGGTTTGCATAAACTCTTGAGGTGAGCGTACCAGCGCGATAACGACGCCCGCCTTTTCTGCCGCCTGCTCCAGGGCTTCACCATCCCATTGTGCAATGGCCCTGGCGATGGACTCTTTCTCCATATCACAATTAAGCAGGTTAAGCGTACTGTTGCGCAGCATGGGATAGGTTTCTGCCAGGAAGACCCATCGATTATCTCTGGTACGATAAAAAGCATTATGCAGATGGGTTTCGCGCTCTGAATTGATATTGCCCGGATAGCCATTGATGGTTTCAGTCATACCATCGACAAAGGGACTGAATCGGCGTAATGCTTTTCTGACATCGATATGAATGTCCTGAGATTCACCCGTACGCATTTTCCACAGTGAAGCTATCTGGGCAGATTTGCTTGCCAGGGCAATCGCTGCTGCAGATCCATATCTCAACACGCTGGGGATAATGGGATCTTTGCCATAAAAAGTCAGCGCGCCGCCAAAGTCAGTTAATGAACTGCCGATATTGACGAGAATATCGTTGACTTTATCTGATAAATCAATCTGTTCTGTTTTTAATCTATGGGTCAAAGCATAATGAATGGAATCATGCAGGGACATTTGTGATAGCATGTATCACCTCGATTATTTAAATAACCCGTTTATCATTGCGCAGTTCGGCAATGGCTTTTCGGTAGCGTACTTCCAGAGTCTCTCGGCTGGAGGCGGAAATTTCCAAATCTCGTAACCGGCCATCGCTGAGACCGTAAACCCAGCCATGTACCATCACTTTCTGCGCCTTTTTCCAGGCAGATTGCATAATCGTGGAGTGACCCAGATTGTACACCTGCTCTATGACATTTAATTCGCACAGCAGATTCTGGCGCTGATGGGCGGGTAGCTCACCCAGCATCTGGCTGTGTTTGTACCAGATATCACGCACATGGAGTAACCAGTTATCGATCAGCCCCAGTTCGGGATGGCTGACGGCGGCTTCGATACCGCCACAGCCATAGTGACCACAGATAATAATATGCTCAATATTGAGCACCTCTACGGCATACTGCACCACCGAGAGGCAATTTAAGTCGGTGTGAATCACCAGATTCGCCACATTGCGGTGCACAAAGAGCTCACCCGATTGTAATCCGGTGAGACGTTCTGCCGGAACCCGGCTATCGGAACAGCCGATCCACAGAAAACGGGGGCGTTGAGAGGTTGCCAGTTGTGCAAAAAAAGCCGGATCTTCCTGTCTGATATGGTCAGACCAGGCTTGATTGTTGGCAATAAGCCGCTTTATCTCATCCATATCGCACTTTAACCTGTCGCTTGCCGGGAAAAAACTGAGATAATATATGCCAAGATTTTTTTGCCGCAAAGAAAAAGTTAATCTGTTGTGGTGAAATTTAAATCAAGATGTTTTAAATCAATTTACAAAAAAAGGGGAAAGGTTGCTTATATGACATATGCCCTGGAATTAACACAGCTGTCCAAGACCTATGACAATGGGGTAAAGGCGCTGAAAGGTGTGGATCTGAAAGTGGAGTCAGGGGATTTCTATGCCCTGCTGGGACCCAACGGTGCCGGAAAATCCACCCTGATCGGTATTGTCAGTTCACTGGTCAATAAAACCAGTGGACAGGTCAATGTTTTTGGCTATGACTTACAGCGGCAGACCGTAATGGCCAAACAGCAACTGGGCCTGGTACCTCAGGAGTTCAATTTTAACCCCTTTGAAACGGTATTACAGATAGTACTTAACCAGGCAGGCTATTACGGTATTCGCCGTCATGAGGCGTTAACGCGCGCGCAGACCTGGCTGCAGCAGCTGGAGCTGTGGGATAAACGCCATCATCGCGCCCGGATGCTGTCGGGGGGGATGAAGCGTCGCTTAATGATTGCACGGGCATTAATACATCAGCCAAAGCTGCTGATTCTGGATGAACCCACCGCAGGGGTCGATATTGAGCTGCGCCGCTCCATGTGGCAATTTTTGCGCGAACTGAATGTCAGCGGCACTACTATTATTCTGACCACCCATTATCTGGAAGAAGCAGAGATGCTGTGCCGTAATATCGGCATTATCCAGAGCGGTTCGCTGGTGGAGAACACCTCCATGAAAAACTTACTCAGTAAGCTTAAGACCGAGACCTTTATCCTGGATCTGGCGCCAAAAAGCCCTCTGCCACAGCTGACAGAATATCGCAGCCATCTGGTGGACACCTCCACTCTGGAAGTGGAAGTGTTGCGGGAGCAGGGTCTTAACAGTCTGTTCCGTCAATTAAGCGCTCAGGGGGTTCAGGTCCTGAGTATGCGCAATAAAGCGAATCGGCTGGAGGAGTTATTTGTTATGCTGGTGAATAAAAATGGAGAGCAGCAGTTATGATCAGGCTTTACTGGGTTGCTTTGCAGAGTATCTGGATCAAGGAGATAAACCGCTTTACCCGTATCTGGATCCAGACCATGGTACCGCCGGTGATCACGATGTCGCTCTACTTTGTCATTTTCGGCAATTTAATTGGCTCGCGTATCGGCAATATGCAGGATGTCAGCTATATGGCATTTATCGTGCCGGGCCTGATTATGATGTCAGTGATTACTAACTCTTATGCTAATGTTGCCTCTTCATTTTACGGCTCCAAATTTCAGCGTAATATTGAAGAGCTTATGGTGGCACCGGTGCCCACCCATATTATTATCTGGGGCTATGTGGGCGGAGGGGTCGCACGGGGTATCAGTGTCGGCGCGCTGGTGACAGCGGTCTCGCTGTTCTTTGTGCCGTTGCAGGTACATGCCTGGTGGGTGATCGTGTTGACCGTCCTGTGCACTTCGGTTCTGTTCTCCCTGGCGGGATTGATCAATGCGGTATTTGCGCAGTCTTTTGATGATATCAGCCTGATTCCCACCTTTGTCCTGACACCGCTGACCTATCTGGGTGGGGTATTCTACTCCCTGACACTGTTGCCCCCTTTCTGGCAGGCAGTGTCTAAAATAAACCCTATAGTGTATATGGTAAATGGTTTCCGTTATGGTTTCCTTGGCTTCAGCGATGTGCCGGTTATGCAGGCATTTGCCGTATTACTGTCGTTTATCATCGTTTTTTATCTGCTGGCCTGGTGGCTGATTCAACATGGTACCGGCCTGCGTTCGTAACAGAAGGTGAGTGCTCACAATAATGCCATTATATTTTGATAGCGGGCAATCTCCCG
>JBOFSC010000296.1:0-2934 GCA_051651345.1 Enterobacteriaceae bacterium | reverse complement strand
GGGCGATGGCGCATATTTGATAAACAATGCCTGTCTGTTATTGGTGCGATCCAGCCCCAGGCCAATGACATCGATATTACTGGCCAGCGTGTCTGGCCTGGCATGCAGATCGGGACGGTAACCAAAACTGAGCACGCTGCCCGCATGCAACCAGACACCCTGCAGAGCCACTATGCCTAAGCGATCTTCACGTCTGTCGGCGGTATCCAGACTGTCAAATACTACCTGGCTATTTTCCTTAAACCAATCCGTCGGATTAAAGCCGCTGGCGATGCCATTACGGATATTGGTACGACCCGCCAGCCAGCGCCATGCCGCGTCAGGGCTGTAGCTGAAAGCCAGGGACTGAACGTCGAGACGACTGTTCTTTTTTGCCTGGTAACTTTCACGGCTATTAACCTGAGTGCGCAACCGGGTGTTTAACTCAATACCGGTGGTTGTGCTGATATCGCCCTGGCCGTACAGACGGGCCGATAAGCGGCCAGTGGTAAAATCAGGCTCCTGTCTTTGCCAGTGGCTCATTCCCTGGCCTTTTAACTCAAGACTAAAGGGTGCCAGTGGTCGAGCCGCAATCGGGGTCGCCACCGTTGCAGCTGTTCCCGGCAATAACGGCACATCATCCTCTGCCTGCGCCAGCAGACAGGTGAGAGCCATGCCCAGCCCTGCGCTCACTTTGATTGCCTTCATTATCCCCCCTGCGTCGTAAAGTGAGACAGCCACTCTTTATTAAACCAGGATTGGGGTAGCTCGCGTTCACGATATTGGCTCATTTGCATCACTGTGATTTTATTTGGGTTAAAACCATCACCAATGATCACCTCTGTTGGACGTATCTGACCAAAAACCGGCTGCCAGTTGCGATACCAGGCGACCTTCAGCAATTTGCCACTGTTGGCGTAAAATTTGCCTTTCAATGGCCGGTCACTCTCTTTGTCGACCCAGAGCTCTACCCGTTTATAGGGAGCAAACTCATTAGTGGCACTCAACTGCAGTTTCCAGGCCAGGCGCGGGGTACGATCACCATCCGTTACAGTCTCTTCTCCATCCAATACCACTGCATTTGACCTGTGGGTTGTTTTCCTGATTGTCCTGTTGGCTGAGTTGACGCTGATCTTCACTCGATAACAGGCCGCTGACATCTATCTGATCAGAGGAGAGCGCCTTTTTCCGTAGAGGTGGACCTTCACAATCGGCGATATTTAAGGGTTTACACAAGCCGAGCAGACGCGCCATCCCCAGGCCCACGACAGCATCATCGTGCCTGTCCTGCCTCAGGCCCGTTGGCAACGCAGACACGCGCACATTCCAACCATCCCAGGTGCGCATCTTATCGGCATCTGCCGGCCATACTCCCCGGCCAAGAAAGGTTTTGCTATTATCGCTGGCAACAACCCCGGCAATACCCGCCAGAGTGATTTGCGGTGTGATAATAGCGATTTGTCGTTTCAGTTCAGGATCGCCAAGTAATAGATCGCTGACAGCCTGATAGTCATTGATAGAGTAATTATCCGGGTCAGCAGCGCCATATTTTAGATAACCTTGCTGATAAATGTGTAGCTGGCCCTGCTCCTGGATCATACTGGTTTGCACGCCAAAGTAGACAGAAGTAACAAAACCACCGAACAACAACATTGCCAGACCACCCATACCGATAGAAATAATCGTCATAAACGAGCGGCGACCATTCTTCACCAGGTTACGCAGTGCAATTAACCAAATCATTGCAAACCTCCTGTATCCTGTAGTTGTCCGTCGACAATATGGATTAACCGCCCTGACTCGTTGAGCAAGTTCTCGTTGTGGGTGCAAATAACAAAGCTGGTGTCAAATTGCTCTCGCATTACCAGCATCAACTGCATGATCTCATCGGAAGTGGCCGAGTCCAGATTGGCGGTAGGTTCATCGGCAATCACCAGGGCGGGGGTGGTCACCAAAGCGCGGGCAATAGCGACACGTTGCCGCTGTCCCCCGCTGATCTCCCCCAAACGCCGATTGATAAAGGCACTGAGCCCTACCGACTCCAGGAAATACTCTGCTTTTTCCCGGCGTACAGAGCGCGACAGATCATGGCGCAACAGGGGAAACTCCACATTTTCACGTACAGAAAGCACAGGGATAAGATTGAAGGACTGAAAAATAAAACCGATATGCCGGGAGCGAAAATCGGCAGCCTGATTATCATTCATAGCCAATACATCCTGACCCAAAATAGTGATTTTTCCTGCATCCGGTTTATCCAGCATCCCCAGCATATTAAGGAAAGTGGATTTTCCGCTCCCTGAAGGGCCATAAACAAAGGTCATTTCACCTTTAGGAATGGCGCACTCCGCATTTTTTATGGCTGTAAACTGATAGCCATCCATATTATATTTTTTAACTACAGCGTGGAAAGTGGCAATATATTCAGTTGTTATACTGACATCATTTCCCTGTATCTTTCTGGTAGTTAAGGAAGTGCTGTTTCTCATCATGTTGTTCCTTTTCTGGTTTTGTTACCTGCCAATAATTAAAGAGTTTTGTGCAATCCAATGCAATAAACACTCAATGATATTAAATAGATAAAAAAATCATAATGGTGCGCAAACAGGTTTTTTTGCTAATTTATATTCCATTTATGACAAATTATTTTTGCTAACTTCACAGAGGAAATATTACGGAATAGTTTGTGATAATTGAGCATGGAAATAAACACAAGGTGATGTTGGTTTTAATTACACTGATGACCGGTGTCAGCTACACTTTTTAAATTATACCCCGGCTTTCCCTCCTGGAATGCCGGTTGTCTGTTACTCTCCTATTATACGTAGGATCTTTAGGATCAACCAACTGATAACGATAGAAAAAATGACGTATTTTTAGAAAAAAGAGTGGAAAGTGTGCTGTGATCATGATCAAATGATCATTCGCCAAAACAACCAACACAACCAACACAAC
>JBOFSC010000295.1:0-4660 GCA_051651345.1 Enterobacteriaceae bacterium | reverse complement strand
GTGCTGTGGTTGTGTTGGTTGTTTTGGCGAATGATCATTTGATCATGATCACAGCACACTTTCCACTCTTTTTTCTAAAAATACGTCATTTTTTCTATCGTTATCAGTTGGTTGATCCTAAAGATCCTACGTATAACCTGGTGTTATGTGCAAATAGTGCTATATTGGCCACCAATTTTAATTCAATATCAACTTACAACTATTTTATGGATCGCCGGAGTGGTGGCTGCGATCTGTATTATTTTGAGGCGTCCTATGACAAGGATTCTGGCTTTTTATAAAGAATTTGTTTTAGTTTTGTTATTATCTATTGGCATGCTATTTAATGCAGCCAGCGCTGAAACAGTCAGTAACAATAATAACAGCGAGCAGCATGATACGGGGATATTAGGGCAGGAAACACCAGGCGCAGAAACGCCTAATAGTGCACCATTTAATGCCTCAGTCTCAGAAGGCCCCCATAGTGCACCATTTAATGCCTCAGTCTCAGAAGCTCCCTATAAACCGCCTTTTGAATCAACAATAAAGGAAGCGAACAGCGCTCCCCATTTCACCTCAGTCATTCATGTTAATAATCGTGTTAATATATTGGTTGTTAATGATGAAGTGCAAAACAATTTATATACCACCACACTGTCTGTTTCCGGGCAAACCATTCCCGGTACTGCCCCCATCGTCCTGTTTGGTGTAAAACAGCCCGCCAGTCAACATTATCGTCCCATAGCCTGGCGCTCACAGGGCAGGGAACAACATGAGATCGATTCATTGTTAAATACCGATCTTATTGATACGTTTCTGACCAACACTGTCACTGAAGAGCAATTCCGATATTCGCTAAAAATGCGTAATGGCAATGATATTGCTTTGCAAACTCAACTGATTAAGCAAGCACAAATTATGCTGCAACGACCGGCAACGGTTGATTGCCAGGAGATGCAGTTAGACGAATATCAGGGAAAAAACTGCTTAATTCGAACCATCACAATCACCGGCGATCCCAGTGGCGGGGATATCCAGTTTGTGATGCGCTCGCACCATCTGTTAGAAAATGCCCGCTATCGTATTGGGCAACAGTGGTATCCATTAGGAACACCTATTCCTGTCGCTGAATTTACACAAGGCAGAGGCATTGAACTCTTTATACCCAGCCAGGCAATTAAGCAGATACACCAACGACTGCAGTCAGCGACATTGACCTCATTTCTGGAAGCCGGGTTTTATTCACCCTCCCGCTATTCACAAGGTGACAAGTTTAGTCTGCTCCTCTCTGGTCAACTCCCCTCGGGCAAGCAATCCGTGCTGATGTCGCGGTTGGGTCTGGTTTTTGTCGATGATCAGGTGACGCAAAATCGATATGTCAGTACCACCAGTAGTCACAGCTCACAGACTGGCGCACTGTTGTACGGTGCCAGCCATGCGGATTCTGCCAGCCGCCCGGCTATTTGGTATAGCCGCGGTATTCAGGCAGCCGGAGAGGAGATTGACAGTGCTTATCAGGCGCAACTGGCCCCGGCATCTTTTTTTGCGGGTTTCAGTAAACAGGGTGTAGCAAATGGCGATAATGCCACCTTTTCCCCCATGATCAGTGATGCTGGTTGGCAGAAACTACTGACGATGGCGCCGGGTGATGGGCAGTTGTTGCAGTATGGGCAGCAGGGGGCTGTTGCGGAGCAGCGGCTGATGAGCAATATCGTTAAAGAAGTGCATTTGGAATTAACAGCACCTGCCACAAGAGAGTGCCATAGTGAACAAGTCAAGGGCATTGACGGAGAGGTGTGTACCGTCAGAGAAGTTAACTGGAGCGGGACTCTGTCGGGTCAGGATAGCCGCTTTGTCGTGCGGACATCGGGGAATCTGACGGATCATTTTTATCGTACAGGCAACGAGTGGATAGCACTGAATAACTCTATCCCATTAAGCGATATGGCGGCCAGTAAGAGTATCGATATTTTTTATCCTAAAAGCAGAACAGAAAATATTCCATTACAGATGCAGTTCTTCTCTGCGCAACGCCTGTCACGGGGTGACAGGCTGACGCTAAAACTGGATAACCCGAAAGGGTTGCCGCCAGCGGGGAGCACAGGGCCCTTAACATCGTCAGTGCAATCTCCGCAGTCGCGTAACTACAGTGGACTGATTGAAATAGAAAGTGTCCGCAATCCTACCTTAGGGGGCTTTTTAGGCTATCAGGTTCTGCGATTACCTGATGCAATCAGTCCCCTGCCAGCCGATTCAGAGTTTACAACCCGTGAGTTCATGGTTATAAGCAATGTCCTTTTCTTTACCCACGGCTACTTGAAATTTATGCCATCGGGTCAGGAAACCCCCATGGATATGCTGTTTTCGCCAACCTCTCCTCATCCTTATCCTGATACGAATCCGAAATTTTTTACTGCGCCCAAAGGGACCACTCATATCTATGTTTATGTCAGCGCCCGAAGAGGGGCCCCCGGAAAAACGCCAACACTTAAAACAAATCTTAAAATCAATGGAAAAAATTATAGCAATGCATTGATTTGGTCGTTTATCTCTGGGGCCGATAAAAATGATGCTTATTTAAGCAGTCTCACAGCTTCACCACAACCCATTTATCCCGGCGCAAAAGTGAAAATTTATGCCGGGGCTGAGCCCGGCAATATCCGTTCGACGCTGACGTTACAGTGCAGACATATTGGGCTTGGCGTTTGGTACTCCATGTATTCGGACGATACCTATAATGTTTATAGTCAGGATGGCACTCTTCTGGGGAGTACAAAATTAGGCGGATTCGGCGCTAATGATGTTCGCGGTATAGACTTCAACGCAGACCATATTCGAAATGGTAAAAAAATATACTTTACCCTCAATGTAGTCAACCATGCGTCCACAACTTTAAACTCTACAATTAGCTGTAATTTGGCCAATGAAGCTGCCAATGCAATGTATCTCACGCCCGCTTTTGCCGACAAAGCCCCGCCGGATAATTATGCGATAAGCTCGTTTTCTGCCACTGATGGTGTTGAACAGGCAACTGCACAGGCGGTGATGACAGATGTAGCACGGTCAGATCGGAAACTTTACTACGAAATCACCCCTCAGGGGTTGACTGCCGATGAGTTAAAAACAGTGAAGCTCAGTTACCGTAACCTGGCTTCCGGCGGCATAACCTATAACAACAAACCCCTCAGTGGTGTGATTGATATTGCTTTAGGGCAGAAATGGGAACCGCAGTTTACCGTAACAGCGGCCGGTATTGATGCTAATCGTTTGGTTAACTTTAAAATCGCACTGGATAAGAAGCCAACCAGTGGCGGCAGTGGGGTATTTGATAGAACAGCAACGATGAAGTCGGTGCTTCCCCCGCGCCTGACCTTCTCTTTCCCCACCAATCCGGTGGTTGCCCGTGCCAATGAAGCTTTATCGATTACTTTGCAATTAAACCGCATGCCCGTTAAAACAGATACCCTGTTATTCAGGCTGGTGGAAAGTGTCGGAACCCCCGAATTGGTCAAGTTATTGGACCTGACTAACGCCACCCTTAGCGATGGCAAGGGGACCAGTGAGAAAGTGAATTTCACTAAAACGGACGATATCGACGTTTTGCTGCAAAATTTCAAATCGGATAAACTGACGTTATCCATCCCGGGTAAAATGCCGAGTTTTCAGTTTACCAGTAAAACACTGACATTATGGGTTAACGATAAACGCTCTGGTAGCGCAAGCAGTGGCACCTCTGTAACAGGGAAAATTCTGCCATTTACACAGCAGAGCGAAATTACCAAAATGACGGTCACCTCTGAAATTGAAAAAGCTTTCGCTATTTTGTCGATATCAGGCACACCCTATAGTGGTCAGAGAATGTACTACCGTTTCACCTTTCATAACATGACTGATGAGGAGAAAAAATTAGTACGCCTCACTCATCACGATTTGAGCTATCCAGCCATTCAGGAATCGCTCGACAACCATTTTACTGGAGATGTGATACAAAACAGTGTATTAATTTCCGAACGGCCAAATGACTGGCGTTCTGTCTTTACCATCACTGCAGAGGGGCTTAAGGCCCGGCGGGATGTGACATTAGAGTTTTCGTTAGATGCTAACTTTAATAGTGGGGTATTTAAAGAGACTGCAACTCTTAAAAACAAAGAAAAAGAGTATAAAGTTGAATCACTGACGGCCACGGAGAACCTGCAAGAAAAAGTGATTGCCACGGCGACGATGTCGGGTTCCTCCTCCTCCGATCAGCGTTTGCTGTTCCAAATTCATCTGCCCGCGACTATGCCGAAAGAGGACAGAGAAAAAGTCAGCGCCGTCTATCGCAATGCCCTGGACAGTAGTGGCAAAACCTATCCCATCGATAAAGCGCATCTTGATGGTGAAATCCCCATTGGCAAAAATGTTGACTGGAAACCGGAGATTATCGTCTCAGCCGAGGGGATCAGCGCGGAATATGAGGTCACATTCAAAGTGTCATTGGATCCCAATTTTGGACCTGGTACGATTACCTCTGCCAAAGGGAAAATGCTACCCTCTGAAAACCCCATGGCAATTAGCAAACTGACCGTCTCCAGTGCTATTGAAAAAGTTTTAGCAACAGTGGCGGTGTCTGGGCTCCCCTATAGTGGACAACAGATGTACTACCGTTTCACTTTTCATGACATGACGGATAATGAAAAAA
>JBOFSC010000294.1:0-10721 GCA_051651345.1 Enterobacteriaceae bacterium | reverse complement strand
GGTGAATAATTATCGCGCTTACACAGGTGCTTTCCCCGGGACTGGTGAAGATAAAGTGGCTTTTGCTTCGCCGGATGAAGTGCGCGCTATTGTGGCCAACTATATTGAAAAAGTGACAGCAGACAAAGGGGAACTGCAGCCGATTGTGTATAATAAATGGCGACTGGCCCCTGTGATCAGCAAGCAACCTCTGGATATCCGAATTGAGACTTCGCCCTCTGAGCAAGCACAACAGTTTATAAAACAGCATGCACTCTATCCGATGACATTTATTGAAACGGATAAAGGGGGATTTGGGATCTACAGAGTTCAATTAGATCAACGTTAATTTAAATGCAGTACAAGATTTCATGAGGAATTGCATATGAGAATGCTTGATATTATAGAAAAAAAACGAGATGGTCATGAGCTGACCAATGAAGAGATCCAATTTTTTATCGACGGCTATACCGGCGACGCAATTCCTGACTATCAGGCCAGTGCCCTGGCTATGGCGATCTATTTTCAGGGGATGACCGATACGGAGTGCGCTGCGATCACCATGGCAATGGCGAATTCCGGTGATACTATCGATCTGTCTGAGATCAGCGGTATTAAGGTGGACAAACACTCTACCGGCGGGGTGGGTGATACCACCACCCTGATTCTGGCCCCTCTGGTGGCGGCGCTGGATATTCCGGTGGCAAAAATGTCCGGACGGGGTTTGGGGCATACCGGGGGAACCATCGATAAGCTGGAGGCTATCGCCGGGTTTCATACCGAGCTGAGCAAGGAACAATTTATCGAACTGGTTAACAGGGATAAGATTTCTGTTATCGGTCAATCCGGTAATTTGACACCGGCCGATAAAAAGCTCTACGCCCTGCGCGATGTGACCGGCACCGTTAACTCCCTTCCCCTGATTGCCGCTTCTATTATGAGTAAGAAGATTGCGGCCGGGGCCGATGCTATCGTTCTGGATGTGAAGACCGGTGCCGGTGCCTTTATGAAGACCGAAGAGGATGCGCAGAATCTGGCCAATGCAATGGTGCGTATTGGTAAGGGTGTCAATCGCCAGACGATAGCGGTGATTTCTGATATGTCTCAGCCTCTGGGGTGTGCCATTGGTAATGCGCTGGAGATCCAGGAAGCCATCGACACTTTACAGGGTAAAGGGCCAGCGGATTTGACCGAACTGGTGATGGAACTGGGCAGCCATATGGTGGTACTGGCAGGGAAAGCGGCGACCACGGAAGCGGCGCGTGCTCTGCTGGAGAAGGCTATTGCTGACGGCTCTGCCCTGGCAAAATTCCGTGCTTTTATTGCCAGCCAGGGCGGCGATCCGGATGTGATCGATCATCCTGAAAAGTTGCCCCAGGCGACTTATCGGATAGAGGTCCCTGCCCAGCGCGCTGGCGTGATCAGTTGTATTGTGGCGGATGAAATCGGTGTGGCGGCAATGCAGCTGGGAGCGGGTCGTGCCACCAAAGAGGACCAGATAGATCTGGCCGTGGGCCTGGTCCTGCACAAAAAAGTGGGTGATCCGGTGCAACAGGGTGAGTCGTTAGTCACTATCCATAGCAACCGCAGTAATGTGGATGCCATCATGCAAAAGCTACATGATAATATTGTGATTAGCGATGATGCGGTAAAACCGAAACTGATCTATCAGGTGATCAGCTAACAATCTCAGGGAGGGCCTTGCTCTCCCTTGATTAAAATCTGTCGACACCCTCAAGAAAAAGCGTTAGAGTCAGCTATCCGGAAGTCTAAGCGTATATATGGATATGTAAAGGAGTGACGCATGCCTATCCGAATTCCTGATGAATTGCCAGCGGTCAATGTATTACGCGACGAAAATGTGTTCGTGATGACCTCATCGCGTGCGCGCAATCAGGAGATTCGTCCGCTTAAGGTATTGGTATTGAACCGGATGCCGAAAAAGATAGAGACAGAGAATCAGTTTCTGCGTTTGCTCTCCAACAGCCCCCTGCAAGTGGATATCCAGCTGTTGCGTATCGATTGTCGTGAGTCTAAAAACACGCCCAAAGAGCACCTCAATACCTTTTATTGCAATTTTGCTGATATCAAGCAGAGCAATTTCGATGGTTTGGTTGTGACAGGTGCCCCGCTCGGTCTGGTGGAGTTTGCTGATGTGGCCTACTGGTCTGAGATAGTAAAAGTTATCCAGTGGGCTCAGGAACATGTCACCTCCACCCTGTTTGTCTGCTGGGCGGTGCAGGCTGCCCTGAATATTTTGTATGGCATTCCGAAACTGACTCTGGAAGAGAAGTTGTCAGGTGTCTACACCCACCGGACCCTGCAGCCTCAATCTTTGCTGACGCGCGGATTCGATGAAACCTTTCTGGCTCCTCACTCCAGAAATGCGGCCTTTCCCACTGATGTCTTGCGTCAATATAGCGACTTGGATATTCTGGCTGAATCAGAGCAGGCCGGAGCCTATCTGTTTGCCACCAGGGATAAAAGGCTGGCGTTTGTGACCGGTCATCCGGAATATGATGCCCACACTCTGGCTGAGGAGTATTTCCGTGATCGGCAGGCGGGTTTGAATCCCCAGATACCGGTTAACTATTTCCTCAATGATAATCCGGACAATCCGCCGACGGCCTCCTGGCGCAGCCATGGTTATCTGTTGTTTGCCAACTGGCTGAACTATTTTGTGTATCAGATTACGCCGTACGATTTAAGCCTGATGAATCCCACTTTAGATTAAGAGAGTTCCCTTGTGATAACGCGTACCAAACAATTACGCCAGCAACTGGCGCAAAGAATTCTATTGCTGGATGGTGCCATGGGTACCATGATTCAGAGCTATCGGCTGGATGAAGCACAATATCGTGGCGAGCGCTTTGCCGACTGGCCCTGTGATGTTAAGGGAAATAATGACCTGCTGGTATTAAGCCAGCCGCAGATTATTAGCGAGATCCATAACGCCTACCTGGCGGCCGGTGCGGATATTCTGGAGACCAACACCTTTAATGCCACCTCTGTGGCTCTGTCAGATTATAAGATGGCTGAACTATCCGCTGAGATCAATCTGCAGGCTGCCAGACTGGTGCGCCAGTGTGCCGATGAATGGAGCGCACGTACGCCGGATCGTCCCCGCTATGTGGCGGGCGTGATGGGACCTACCAACCGTACGGCTTCCATCTCCCCTGATGTTAATGATCCTGCAAAACGCAATATCACCTACGACCAATTAGTGACGGCTTACCGTGAATCGACTCGTGCCCTGATTGAAGGTGGGGTGGATCTGCTGATGGTGGAAACAGTATTCGATACCCTCAATGCCAAGGCGGCTCTGTTTGCTATTCAGAGCGAGTTTGAGGCGCTGGGCATCACTTTACCGATCATGATTTCCGGCACGATTACCGATGCTTCCGGCAGAACCCTGAGCGGGCAGACCAGTGAAGCCTTCTATTACTCGCTACGTCACGCAGAACCGTTGAGCTTTGGTCTCAACTGTGCTTTGGGGCCGGATGAACTGCGCCAGCATATTGCGGCACTGTCGACTATGGCCGAATGTTATACCAGCGCTCATCCCAATGCCGGTTTGCCCAATGCTTTTGGCGAATATGATCTGGGGCCGGAGGAGATGGCACAGCAGATCGGGGAGTGGGCCAGAGCCGGGTTGCTCAATATTGTCGGTGGTTGCTGTGGCACCACCCCAGCACATATTACCGCTATGGCGGCGGCTGTGGAGGAGGTCGCTCCTCGCATTGTGCCCACAAGGGAGAAGGCGTGTCGTCTCGCTGGCCTGGAGCCGCTGGTTATCGACCAACAGAGCCTGTTTGTCAACGTGGGGGAGCGCACTAACGTTACCGGCTCGGCCCGTTTTAAGAAAATGATTAAAGAGCAGCGTTACAGCGAAGCGTTAGAGGTGGCGCGCCAGCAGGTGGATAACGGTGCTCAGATTATCGATATCAATATGGATGAGGGGATGCTGGATGCGGAAGCGGAAATGGTGCGCTTCCTGAATCTGATCGCGGGCGAACCGGATATCTGCCGGGTGCCGGTAATGATCGACTCTTCCCGCTGGTCGGTGATTGAAAGTGGTCTTAAATGTATCCAGGGTAAAGGTATCGTGAACTCCATCTCCCTGAAAGAGGGAGAGGAGGCCTTTCTGGCGCAGGCGAGGCTGGTACGCCGCTATGGTGCTGCGGTGATCGTGATGGCCTTTGATGAGAAGGGACAGGCGGATACCCAGATGCGCAAGCGGGAGATCTGTCGTCGGGCCTACCATCTGCTGACGGAAAAGGCGGGCTTTCCTGCTGAAGATATCATCTTTGACCCCAATATTTTTGCTGTGGCAACGGGTATCGAAGAGCACAATAACTACGCGCTGGACTTTATCGAAGTGTGTGCGGATATCAAAAAGGATCTGCCTTATGCCCTGATTTCCGGAGGAGTCTCCAACGTCTCCTTCTCATTTCGTGGTAACGAACCGGTAAGGGAAGCCATTCATGCGGTTTTCCTCTATCACGCTATCCGTAACGGTATGGATATGGGGATCGTCAATGCCGGACAGCTGGCTATCTACGATCAACTGCCCGTAGAGTTACGCGATGCGGTGGAAGATGTGGTGCTTAATCGCCGTCCTGACGGTACTGAGCGCCTGCTGGCTCTGGCGCAAAAGTATCAGGGCCAGGAGACAGAGCAGGAGGCGGCTCAGCAGGCGGAGTGGCGCCAGTGGGATGTTGCCAAACGTCTGCAACATGCGCTGGTCAAAGGCATCACCGAATATATTGATCAGGATACGGAAGAGGCCCGCCTGCAGGCCAGCAAACCGCTGGAGGTGATCGAAGGGCCGTTAATGGATGGCATGAATATCGTCGGCGATCTGTTTGCCGAGGGCAAAATGTTTCTGCCTCAGGTGGTGAAATCCGCCAGGGTGATGAAACAGGCGGTGGCCCATCTGACCCCCTATATTGAGCTGGAAAAACAGCAGGGCACCTACGCTGGTAAGGTACTGCTGGCGACGGTAAAAGGGGACGTGCACGATATTGGCAAGAATATTGTCGGTGTGGTGCTACAGTGCAATAACTATGAAATCATTGATCTCGGCGTTATGGTGCCTGCGGAGACCATTTTAAAGACTGCCCGTGAACAACAGGTGGATATTATTGGTCTGTCCGGTTTGATCACGCCTTCGCTGGATGAAATGGTCAATGTGGCGCGGGAGATGGAGCGGCAGCAATTTACCCTGCCGCTATTGATCGGTGGTGCGACCACCTCCAAAGCGCATACCGCCGTCAGAATTGAACAGAACTACAGTGGGGCCACCATCTATGTACCTAATGCGTCGCGCAGCGTCAGCGTAGTGGCATCCCTGTTATCTGCGGGGCTGCGTGATGAGTTTATTGCCCGTACCCGTAAAGAGTATGAGACCGTTCGTCAGCAGCACGGCCGTAAAAAACCCCGTACTGCCCCCGTCTCATTGCAGCAGGCCAGAGCCAATAAACTGCAGATTGACTGGCAGAGTTATACGCCACCGGTGCCCAGACAACTGGGGGTGCAGAGTGTTGAGGTGACTATCGGGCAATTGCGTGACTATATCGACTGGACGCCCTTTTTTATGACCTGGTCGCTGGCAGGTAAGTACCCGCGTATTCTGCAGGATGAGGTGGTGGGTCACGAAGCGCAGAAGCTGTTTGCCGATGCCAACCGCATGCTGGAACAACTGGAGGCTCAGGGCAGCTTGCGTCCGCGAGGTGTCTTTGGCCTGTTTCCTGCCAACAGTATTGGCGATGATATTGCGCTCTATCACTGTGAGAAGCGCGACAGCATCCTGCAGTTCAGCCGTCATCTGCGCCAGCAGACGGAAAAAAACGGCTACGCCAACTACTGTCTGGCCGATTACATTGCCCCGGAAGAGAGTGGCAAGGCGGACTATCTGGGCGCCTTTGCCGTCACCGGGGGACTGGAGGAAGACAGCCTGGCTGCCGCTTTCGCCGCCCAACTGGATGACTACAATAAGATCCTGCTGCAATCCCTCGCCGATCGTCTGGCCGAAGCGTTTGCGGAATATTTACATGAGCAGGTGCGCCGTCTCCTCTGGGGCTATGCGGCCGATGAGCAGTTAGACAATGAGCAATTGATCCGAGAGCAGTATCAGGGGATTCGCCCGGCACCGGGTTATCCTGCCTGTCCTGAACACAGTGAAAAAGCGGTGATCTGGCAATTGCTACAGGTGGAAGAGAGAATCGGTATGCGTCTGACGGAATCCTATGCCATGTGGCCCGGTGCTTCCGTCTCAGGCTGGTACTTCAGCCACCCGGAGAGCCGCTACTTTACCGTGGCGCAGATTCAGCGGGATCAGGTGGAAGACTACGCTCAGCGTAAAGGGATCAGCCCGGATAAACTGATGACCTATTTAGCGTTGAATATGGGAGAATAGGGGTAATCTTCCCCTGTTAACTCAACATAATGCATTGGTTTTAAATTAATGATCCCCTCTCCCACTTGTGGGAGAGGGTGGCCCGTCAGGGCCGGGAGAGGGCGGTTTCAAGCTACTCAAACAACTGCAAATGCAGTTGCCGGATCACCTCTTCTGCGTTATCCCCAGGCACCAGGAAGCAGAGATTATAGCTGCTGGCACCGTAACAGATCATCCGCACATTAAAATCGTCCAGGGCGGAGAAAATCTGTTTACCCACGCCATTAACCTGCGACAGATTGTTGCCGATCAGCGCCACCAGAGCCAGTCCCTCCTCGATCTCCACGGTACAGAGCGTCGACAGCTCCGCCAGCAACTCATCGCTGATCAAATTCTGGCTGCCGGTAGGCAGAGAGGTTCTGTCCAGAGTCAGGGCAATACTCACTTCGGAGGTGGTGATCAGATCCACCGAGATTTGATGACGGGCCAGGATACCGAACACTTCCGCCAGAAAGCCCTGGGCATGGAGCATATTCAGGCTATGCAGCGTCACCAGAGTCTGATGTCTGCGCAGGGCCAGCGCCCGGAACAGAGGCTGATTTTCCGTATGACCACAAACGAGGGTACCGCCTGCGGATGGCTCTTTGCTGGAGCCGACAAATACCGGAATATTGCAGCGTACTGCGGGCAGCAAAGTAGCAGGATGCAGAATTTTAGCGCCAAATGTGGCCATTTCCGCCGCTTCAGCAAAGCTGATCTCATCGATACGCCGGGCAGCGGGCACGATACGGGGATCGGTGGTATAGATACCGGGGACATCCGTCCAGATATCGATACGTGAAGCATCCAGCGCTTCGCTTAACAGAGCGGCACTATAATCACTGCCGCCCCGGCCCAGGGTCGTGGTACGACCGCTGTCAATATCACGGCCAATAAAGCCTTGGGTGATCACCAGGGAAGACTTCAACCGTGGCTGTAAATGTTGCTGGCATAACTCACGCAATAGTGCAGTATCGGGTGCCGCTTTGCCAAAATTGGCATTGGTGCGCATCACCTTACGAATATCAAACCACTCAACATCGACTCTGCGTTGACGCAGTAACTCAACAAACAGCAGAGTTGACATCAGCTCGCCGTGGCTCATCAGCTCATCGGTCAGCGCCAGGGAAGTTGCCAGACTGGCAGCTTCAGCCAGGGTATGAATATTCTCCAGAATACGATCGATCTCCTCACGTACCACGGGTTGTGGTTCCAGTTGATCGATAATGGCGTATTGAATTTGACGAATCTGTTCAATCAGCGCAGAGCGGTTCTCAGAGGACGCCCCCGCCGCCAGGGCGATCAGCGCATTGGTCACACCGGCAGAAGCCGAGAGCACCACCAGACGAACGGTTGGGTTATCCAGAATTAAATCGGCACAGAGTTGCATGGCTTCGGCATTGGCAACGCTGGTACCACCAAATTTGGCGATAGTGAGTTGTGACATGTAAATCAATACCTCGTGTCGGGAATAGCTGTAAAATTCATCTGTTGTTACAAATAACCACTTTCTGAGCAACTGTCAACGGGGTAATGCCAACTGTTGAAAAAGGATTTCAACCCGGTCAGAACAGAGTACAATTTATTAATATCCATTATTTGCCAGATTTGACTAAAAGGGGAAAGGCATGAAAAACAGTAATCCTGTGCAAACCAAAGCATGGCAGGCATTAGAGCAACATTACCAGGAGATGCAAAAGTTGCATCTGCGTGATCTGTTTGCACAGGATAGTGTGCGCTTTAACCGCTTTTCCGCTGTGATGGATGATCAACTGTTACTGGACTACTCCAAAAACCGCATCACAGCAGAGACCATGGAAAAATTGCAGGCGCTGGCGCAGGAGACCGATGTCGCCGGTGCCATTAAAGCCATGTTTGCCGGTGACAGGATCAACCGTACGGAAGATCGTGCCGTACTGCATACGGCTTTGCGTAATCGCAGTAACCAGCCTGTGTATGTGGATGGTCAGGATGTGATGCCAGAAGTGAACCGGGTGCTGGATAAGATGAAGCACTTCTGTCAGCGCGTGATCAGTGGCGAGTGGAAGGGCTATAACGGCCAGCCGATTACCGATATCGTCAATATTGGTATTGGCGGCTCGGACTTAGGTCCCTATATGGTCACTGAGGCGCTTAAGTTCTGTAAAAACCATCTTAATGCTCATTTTGTTTCTAATGTGGATGGCACCCATATTGCGGAAACGGTGCGTCACCTCAATCCGGCCACAACCCTGTTTCTGGTGGCGTCCAAGACCTTTACCACTCAGGAGACCATGACCAACGCCCACAGCGCCCGTGACTGGTTACTGCAGGCGTGCGGTGAACCCTCTCATATTGCCAAACATTTTGTTGCCCTTTCCACCAACAGCAAAGCGGTGGCGGAGTTTGGTATCGACACCGACAATATGTTTGAATTCTGGGATTGGGTGGGGGGACGCTACTCTCTCTGGTCTGCCATTGGTCTGTCTATTGCACTCACCATCGGCTTTGACAACTTCGAAGCGCTGCTGTCCGGGGCTCATGCCATGGATCGCCATTTTGCAGAGACCCCCTTTGACAGCAATCTGCCGGTGATTCTGGCGCTGCTCGGTATCTGGTACAACAACTTCTTTGGTGCTGAAACCCATGCGCTTTTGCCTTATGATCAATATATGCACCGTTTTGCCGCCTATTTCCAGCAGGGAGATATGGAGTCAAATGGTAAATCGGTGGATCGCAATGGTCATCCTGTCACCTGGCAGACCGGTCCCATTATCTGGGGGGAGCCGGGTACCAATGGACAACATGCCTTCTATCAGTTAATCCATCAGGGCAGCAAGCTGATCCCCTGTGATTTTATTGCCCCGGCAAAAAGCCATAATCCCCTGTCGGATCACCATGCCAAGCTGTTGTCCAACTACTTTGCTCAAACAGAAGCACTGGCCTTTGGTAAAACCCGCGCCGAGGTTGAAGCCGAGTTTATCCAGGCGGGTAAAACCCTGGCCGATGTTGAGCATATTATTCCCTTTAAGGTGTTTGCAGGTAACCGGCCTACCAACTCCTTGCTGTTAAAAGAGATAACCCCCTATAGTTTAGGGATGCTGATCGCGCTTTATGAGCATAAAATCTTTGTTCAGGGGGTGATCCTGAATATTTTCAGCTTTGATCAGTGGGGGGTTGAATTGGGTAAACAACTGGCGAACCGAATTCTGCCTGAGCTGCAAGGAGATGAAGATATCGCCAGTCACGACAGCTCCACCAACGGTCTGATTAACCGCTTTAAGCTGTGGAGAAAGTGAGCGTGGGGTTGAGCCCGGATTTTATAAATAGATGTATCCCAGGTAGTTGGGGTAGTTAAAAATTCCCCTCCGTGGAGGGGTGGCGCGTCAGCGCCGGGGTGGTTAATATGTCATCACCCATTGATATCCATAGTGTCAGGTGCAGCGCTCGACCACCCCGTCAGGCTGGGCCTGACACCCCTCCACAGAGGGGAATTTGTAAAACACGACAATCTAAAGTTATCGAGTAAAGAGTTATCCAATATGCCGAAATATCCAGCTCTGATCTCCAGAGTATTACAGTGGGTTTTAAACATCTCCCTGGTCGCCTTATCCGTTATTCTGGCCCTGTGTCTGATCAGGGAAACCTATGACCTTGGA
This sequence comes from Enterobacteriaceae bacterium, assembly GCA_051651345.1. Classification (GTDB taxonomy): domain Bacteria; phylum Pseudomonadota; class Gammaproteobacteria; order Enterobacterales; family JBOFSC01; genus JBOFSC01. Next base: position 668 of record JBOFSC010000294.1, on the reverse strand, counting down.
AAAGTCCTGATAGGTTATGGAGAGCAAAAATCAGCCTATGCCCTGATCGAAGGTGTAGTGATCTACTTCCTCTATTTTGAGTTTATTGCCTTGATTGCCAGATACTTCCAGTCAGGTTACCATTTCCCTTTACGCTATTTTATCTATATCGGCGTGACCGCGATGATCCGGCTGATCATCGTGGATCATGAAAGCCCGGGGAGCACCCTGGTCTACTCGGGTGCAATTTTGTTGTTGGTATTCGCCCTCTACCTGGCCAATACCGAAAAACTGAAGCGAGAATAGGACAGGGGGGCTGAGCCACAAGTGCGCAAAAGCAGCCAGGTGGGGAACCTTTGGGTATAATGGCGTTGAGTCAGGAATGGATGGAGCGTTCATAGTGGAACAGGCTAAATGGCGGGCATATTGCCGGCTGATGAGAATTGATAAACCCATCGGTACTTTGCTGTTATTGTGGCCCACCTTATGGGCTTTATGGCTGGCACAAGGGGGGATGCCGGATCCGTGGATCTTGCTGATTTTTGTGGTGGGTGTTTTTCTGATGCGTGCGGCAGGCTGTGTGATCAACGACTATGCGGATCGCCATTTTGACGGCAGAGTCAAGCGTACCCATCAACGCCCGCTGGCAACGGGAGAGGTCAGCGAACGGGAGGCTAAAATTCTGTTTT
>JBOFSC010000293.1:0-9108 GCA_051651345.1 Enterobacteriaceae bacterium | reverse complement strand
GTTTTGGCGAATGATCATTTGATCATGATCACAGCACACTTTCCACTCTTTTTTCTAAAAATACGTCATTTTTTCTATCGTTATCAGTTGGTTGATCCTAAAGATCCTACGTATATGTCAACAGTAGCAGCGACAGCATAGAGGTGATCAATTTCAACATAGCGTCGTTCCCAAAAAAAGGTCTCCCTTCCAAAGATAAACAGGCAGGAAAACCCATTTTAATGCCAGAACACTAAAAGAGTTTTCCTGTTATTTAATTCATCAACCGTATAAACCGGCTTAATGAGCCGGTTATAGTTGCTGATTAGGTTGCAAAGTTAACGGTTGCAATTACAGAGCCGTAGAAGTCAACCGCGTTAGGATCCAGCACAGTTACTGCCGGCATAATCGGATAAACGTTAAACATAGCCTGGAACTGCTGTGCGTTAGGCACTGTATCATCACTCATCAGCCACTGGAAACCAGCGGGTTTCAGGGTGGTAATAGAGTTAGCACCTGTTGAACCTGATACACTGTTATCCACCAGTTTGGCGGAGGCCAGTGAACCTGCGGTCAGATCTGTACCAACTTGCGGTGTGTTAACAGTAATATAGTAACCGGCCAGGTTACCGAAGGCGAAGTTGGCACCTGCAGTAGCAACGGCAGGGTCAATCGTGCCGGGGCTACCATCCACTACGCTAATAGCGGCGTTAGCCTTTGCCGGACAGCTGACCTGCAGGTTACTGGTATAAGTACCAGGAACGACCACAGGAGTAGCGCCCAGCAGGTCACGAGAGATAGTACCAACGTGAATATTAGGAACACTAAAAGCGATACTACAAGGAGCTTCGCCAATATTAGCGTCAATGGCTAATGTGGCTGTACTGGCAGCAAAACCAGCCTGAGAAAACAGAATAGCTGAGGCTAATGCGGTACTTATCAGGGAAAACTTTTTCATGACTACTCCTATGTTAAAAAATAGAGTCATTTGAGCCATGAGCAGTCTTTAAATCCGTTACAGATGCTGTAGGAGATAAGAAAATACATAATTGGTTACACATCCTTACTGATAATAGGTATAGTTCAATATTTGGAAATAGACAAAAAAGTGGCAAAAAATGTTTACCAATATACAGTTAGCAAGCTATTAATTTCCATGGTATCTTTATGCTATATTTGCCCGACAATTAAATATGTTCAGAATTAATAATAAGTAATGTTTTTTCACGCCTCGAAATCCCGTCAAGATAGGTGTAAAATCCCCCCCCTCTTTATCTGATCATCCCAGGCACTGTCGAGAAACCTCAATGAAAGAAAGTCTCTATCCTGCTGAAGTCGCCGCCAGACGGACCTTCGCCATCATCTCTCACCCGGATGCGGGTAAGACCACCATTACCGAAAAAGTGCTGCTGTATGGACAGGCGATACAGACGGCGGGGACGGTAAAAGGCCGAGGCTCAAACCAGCATGCCCGTTCCGACTGGATGGAGATGGAAAAGCAGCGGGGCATCTCTATCACCACTTCGGTGATGCAGTTTCCCTATGGCGACTGCCTGGTCAATCTGCTGGATACCCCCGGACACGAAGACTTCTCTGAGGATACCTACCGCACCTTAACGGCGGTGGACTGCTGCCTGATGGTGATCGACTCCTCCAAAGGGGTAGAGGATCGCACCCGTAAGCTGATGGAAGTGACCCGCCTGCGTGATACGCCTATTCTGACCTTTATGAACAAGCTGGATCGGGATATTCGTGATCCTATGGAGCTGCTGGATGAAGTGGAAAATGAGTTGAAAATCGTCTGTGCCCCCATTACCTGGCCCATTGGTTGTGGTAAAAGTTTCAAAGGGGTTTATCACCTGCAGCAGGACCAAACTTATCTCTATCAGAGCGGTAAAGGCCATACCATTCAGGATGTGCGTATCGTCAAGGGGCTCAATAACCCGGAGCTGGACCAGGCTGTGGGCGAAGATCTGGCAACCCAGTTACGTGAAGAGTTGGAGCTGGTGCAGGGGGCTTCCCATCCTTTTGACCATGAATCCTTTATCCGTGGTGAACTGACGCCGGTTTTCTTCGGCACAGCATTAGGTAATTTTGGTGTGGATCATATGCTGGATGGTCTGGTGAGCTGGGCACCTTGCCCGTTACCCCGTCCGACAGCAGATCGGGACGTAGGGGCAGAGGAAGATAAATTCAGTGGTTTTGTGTTTAAAATTCAGGCCAATATGGACCCCAAACACCGCGACCGCGTGGCTTTTTTGCGTATTGTGTCCGGTAAATATGAGAAAGGCATGAAGTTATTCCAGGTGCGCACCGGTAAAGAGGTGGTGATCTCCGATGCATTAACCTTTATGGCGGGGGATCGCGCTCATGTAGAAGAGGCCTGGGCGGGGGATATTATCGGCCTGCACAACCACGGTACTATTCAAATAGGCGATACCTTTACCCAGGGGGAGAAGCTCAAATTCACCGGCATCCCCAACTTTGCCCCGGAGCTGTTCCGTCGTATTCGCCTGAAAGATCCGTTAAAACAGAAACAGCTACTTAAAGGGCTGGTGCAGCTGTCGGAAGAGGGCGCAGTTCAGGTATTCCGTCCGTTAAGCAATAACGATCTGATCGTGGGGGCAGTTGGCGTGCTACAGTTTGATGTGGTCGTGGCGCGTCTCAAGGCGGAGTACAATGTGGAAGCCATTTACGAGCCGGTGAATGTGGCCACTGCCCGCTGGGTGGAGAGCAGTGACAGCCGTAAGCTGGAAGAGTTTAAACGTAAAAACGAACTCAATCTGGCGCTGGATGGCGGCGATAATTTAAGCTATATCGCCCCCACCATGGTCAACCTCAATCTGACCCGGGAACGTTATCCGGATATTGAGTTTCACCAGACCAGAGAGCATTGATTGTTTTCCCCTTGCCTGCGTGCGGGGGGGCAACTCCCTCCCCTGACAAGCATAGGTATCTCCACGGAGGGGAATTTAGGAGCCCTTATGCCAGCGACATCTGCCCCTGAATACTCTTTTTTTGACACCCACTGCCACCTGGATTTCCCCCCCTTCAGCGATGATCCACAGGCAAGCTGGCAGCGAGCAGAAGCGGCCTCGGTTAAAGCCGCTCTGGTACCCGCAGTGACGGCGGATCGCTTTACCGGGCTACTGGCCCTGGTCGAGCGTAATCCCGCGCTCTATGCTGCCATGGGCCTGCATCCTCTCTATATCGCTCAACATGGGGAGGAACAACTGGCCCAATTGCAGCATCATTTGGCGCAACGGCATAACAGCGTGGTTGCTGTGGGGGAGATTGGCCTGGACAATTATCCTGAGGAACCGCAACTGGAACAGCAACGCTGGTTGCTACGCCAGCAACTGGCCCTGGCAAAACAGCACGATCTTCCGGTGGTTCTCCATTGCCGCAAGGCTCATGACCTGCTGGCACAGGAACTACGCCAGGCCAAATTGCCCCGCACCGGCGTAGTACACGGTTTCAGTGGCAGTCTGTCCCAGGCCAGCGCGTATATCCGCCTGGGCTATCGTATCGGTGTGGGTGGGGTTATCACCTGGCCTCGGGCTAACAAGACACGCAAAGTGATCGCTGCTCTGCCGCTCATCTCCCTGCTACTGGAAACCGATGCGCCGGATATGCCCCTTTATGGTATGCAGGGCCAACCAAACCGTCCGGAGAATATTGCTAAGGTGTTCGCTGAGTTATGCGTCCTGCGGTCACAAGAGCCCCCGCAGGAGATAGCACAAACCCTTTGGGACAATAGCGTGGGATTATTCACAATTCCCCTCCCGTGGAGGGGTGGCGCGTAGCGCCGGGGTGGTTGATACGCCATAACTCATCTATACCCGCGATGTTATACCTGGCAATTATAAATAAACCTCCGGCGTCACCACCTCTCTGACTCCAAGCGCTTTTAGCGCCTGCGCCATAGACTCCACCTCCTGCTGTTGCGCGGCGGGCCACTGCTTTGCCTCTCCGCGTACACCATGATTGTGAAATGCATTGATCCTTACCTGGGGTCTCTGCGGCAGCGACAGTAAAAATTGCGCCATCTCATCGAAATAGTGCTGATAATCCGTCTGCCCTGGTATCAGCAGCAGGCGCACCTCATACAGCTTGCCCGCTTCTGCCAGCAAGCGGATAGAATCCCGCACCCGCTGATTAGCTCGTCCGGTTAACTGCTGATGCACCTCGCTGCGCCAGCCTTTGAGATCGATCATCGCGCCATCGATCAGCGGCAGCAGCGACTGCCAGCCGGTGGCGGAGAGGGAGCCATTACTGTCGATAAAACAACTGAGGCCTTGAAGTTCCGGCTGCAGTCGAAGCTGCCGCAAAAAGGTCAGCAGAAAGGGCAGTTGCAGGGTGGCTTCACCGCCACTAAAGGTGATCCCGTTGATAAAAGGCTGATAGCGCTTCACTTCTGCCAGCAGTTCGCCGACCGACCACTCACGGGTCATGGGGCTGGCAGAGTGGGTGCAGGTCTGCAAGCAGGTATCACACTGCTGACAGAGTTCTGCATGCCACTGCACCCGGCCCTGCTCCAGGGTCAGGGCACCATGGGGACAATTGGCAACACAGTCGCCACAGTGATTACAGATCCCCATGGTATAGGGATTATGGCAATTCAGACAGCGGTAGTTGCATCCCTGCAAAAAGATCGCCATGCGATTTCCCGGCCCATCGACACAGGAAAAGGGCAGGATCTTACTGACCGTAGCGCATATTTTGCTCATGGCTAACCACTCGGGGCTGACGTTGCAAAATACGGCAGTTATCACTGGCTTCACTGCCGAGCCAGGTGGTGTTCAGACGCGAACCCTCAGCCCGATACTTATCAATATCCGACAAACGCACCATATAGCCGGTGACCCGTACCAGATCGTTACCTTCCACATTGGCGCTAAACTCGCGCATTCCCTGCTGGAAAGCCCCTTTACAGAGCTGCATCAACGCGGCCGGATTCTGCTTAATGGTCTGAACAATGGTCAGAATATCGCTGATCCCCGAAGTATAGTAAGCATGGTGCGGGGCCACGGTAAGCAGGTGATTAACAGGGTCCGGCTCCTGTCCATAAGGAATGCGCACCCCTGGGGTGGTATTTTGGTCGGAGCTGATCCCCGATTGTGCATGCAGCAGAGCGCGATGGCGCCAGCCGTGAGTAACCGGCGTCTCCTCAACAAACTCAGCCAACTGCGCACTGATAGTCACAGCCAGTTCGTTCGCCTGCTGATCCTTACCGTAACGGGCCGCAGAACCCTCCTTCTCCATCAGCAGATCCACCGCCTCCGCCATGCCGTAAATCCCAAACATCGGCGCAAAAAGTTCAGGCGAGATCAGCCCCTCGCTGACCAGAAAGCTGCTTTGAAAGAAATGGGACTCATTCCAGAGAAAATGGCTACGTGCCTCAATCAGCGACATCTGCTGCTGGCAGTAAAACGGTAGTTTATGCAGCAGAAAATCATCGACGGAGAGACTGCGCCGCGCCACCTCGCGCAGATTGATACGTGCCAGAGTGCTGCCACCGCCTCCCAGCGGCAGGGCGTTATAACAACTGACTATACCAAAGCCAGTTTGCGCGAAAAACTCTGCATGAATGGCATAGTTAGCAATATGCGGCTTACTACACTGACAGATATTGTCCACCGCCTGGAGCAGCAGCGACTCTGGTGTGCGCTCAGGGTCATACATAAACGTCAGATTCGGGGCCACCTGCTTCAGCTCGGCATCGATACGCAGGATCAGACGACAAACAACATTATCTTCCGGGCCGATATTGGCATGCATAAAGGCATCGGGTAGCGTTCCGTCCAGGGTGACCCAGAAGCGGCGTAAACGTGCATACAGCTCATCCTCGGTCAGGGAACCCACATAGGGCAGCAACAACTGGTCCAGATGACCAAGAAAGACCGGCAGGCCGGTGACGGAAGGCACATGATGATAGAGGATCCCCAGCATCGCCAGCGCATCGTCAAAATCCTGTGCCGGTGCCAGTTCCAGATAAGTGGAACCGTTAGCCAGATAACGGGCGTAGTCGGGCAGCACATAACGGGGTTTATAAGGGGCATGGCCCTCATACATATCACAGATAACCCGCTCCTCCAGCGCCTGTTGGGTGGCCTCTGGTAAGCTCATATAAGGTAACTGGTTTTCTGCCGCCAGGGCCAGAAAATGCGCCTTCTGTTTAGGGGAAAGATGGACATCGGTGGCGATACTGTGACAATGAATTTGTAATGGAGTCAATAGGGTCGGACGACTGGACATAGTTTTTATACTCCCTGCTAAATAGTTTAGTTAGCACTTTCTTTCTAATTGTATCATAGCGGATTATTTGTGGATTCTGGCATATTTAACCCCTTCCGAGCAAATGGTGCTGGATTTCGCTCGATTCCGGAGCGATGATTACAACAGAGAAGTTCAGAAGCAAAGACAGGAAAGTATAATGAAAAGAACATTTATCATGGTATTAGACTCATTTGGCATCGGAGCCACGCAGGATGCCGTCAAATTCGGCGATCAGGGCGCAGACACTTTCGGCCATATTGCTGCCGCTTGCGCGCGCGGGGAAGCGGACAGTGCCGGACGTAGCGGGCCATTAAAACTGCCTAATCTGAGTCGCCTGGGGCTGTATGCCGCTGCGCAAGAGTCTACCGGTAAGGCGCCAGAAGCCATGGAGCCTGCCTCAGAGATTATTGGCGCCTACGGCTACGCCAGCGAACTCTCCTCCGGCAAAGATACTCCTTCAGGCCACTGGGAAATTGCCGGTGTGCCGGTCCTGTTCGACTGGGGCTACTTCAGCGAGCTGGAGAACAGCTTTCCGCAGGAATTGCTGGATAAGCTGGTGCAGCGCGCCGGATTGCCGGGCTATCTGGGCAACTGCCACTCCTCCGGTACAGTGATCCTGGATCAACTGGGGGAAGAGCATATGCGCACCGGCAAGCCCATCTTCTATACCTCTGCCGACTCTGTATTCCAGATTGCCTGTCACGAAGAGACCTATGGCCTGCAAAAACTGTATGACCTCTGCGCCATCGCCCGTGAAGAGCTGACCAATGGCGGCTACAATATCGGCCGGGTGATCGCCCGTCCCTTTATCGGCGCTAAAGCCGGTGAATTCCAGCGTACCGGCAATCGCAGTGATTTAGCGGTAGAGCCCCCGGCGCAGACCGTACTGCAAAAACTGGTGCGGGAGAAACAGGGTCAGGTGGTCTCCGTGGGTAAGATAGCTGATATCTATGCCAATACTGGTATCACCAAAAAGGTTAAAGCCACGGGGATCGATGCCCTGTTTGATGCCACTCTGCAGGAGATGGAGCAGGCCGGGGATAACAGCATTGTCTTTACCAACTTTGTCGATTTTGACTCCTCTTACGGCCACCGTCGCGATGTTGCCGGTTATGCCGCTGCCCTGGAGCATTTTGACCGTCGCCTGCCGGAGATGCTGGCCCGTGTGCAGGGCGAAGATGTGCTGATCCTGACCGCCGACCATGGCTGCGATCCCACCTGGCCTGGCAGCGACCACACTCGTGAGCATATTCCGGTTCTGGTCTACGGCCCGCAGATCAAGCCCGGCTCACTGGGACACCGTGACTCCTTTGCCGATATTGGCCAGAGCATTGCACACTATTTTGCTTTGACGCCTATGGATTATGGTAAAGTGATGTACTAATTTCGTATACCCGTCGTCTTTCAAACTGTGGCGTTGTTGGCTGCGCAGATTCAGTCGAATCACATACTGATGTATGCTCATCGCCTTAATCTGCTTGTGACGTGCATGGATGCACTAATGCCGCAAGCGCATGGATGCGCAAGAGCGGTCCGCCTGGCCGCAACTTGAAATACTTTGGGTATACCCTTATTTTCAGATGGAGTTTTACAGTTATGGCTACACCGCACATCAATGCTGAACGGGGTGATTTTTCTGATATCGTTATCATGCCTGGGGATCCTTTACGGGCAAAACATATTGCAGAAACCTTTTTGCAGGATATCAAGCAGGTTAACGACGTTCGTGGCATGTTAGGTTTTACCGGCAGCTACAAAGGGCGCAGAATATCTACCATGGGACATGGAATGGGGATTCCCTCCTGTTCCATCTACGTCAAGGAACTGATCACGGACTTTGATGTTAAAACGATTATTCGTGTGGGTTCCTGTGGCGCGATTAGCCCGGAAGTGAAGGTGCGTGACCTGATTATCGGTCTGGGTGCCTGTACCGACTCCAAGGTGAACCGTTCTCGTTTTATGGGCCACGATTTTGCCCCTATCGCAGATTTCGATCTTGTACGCAACGCGGTCGATGTGGCCAATCAGAAAGGTCACAGGGTGCTGGTGGGTAATCTGTTCTCTTCAGACCTGTTCTACGGCCCCGATATGGCCATCTTCGATTTAATGGAGAAGTATGGGGTGCTGGGCGTTGAGATGGAAGCGGCCGGTATCTACACCGTGGCAGCAGAATATGGTGCCAAAGCGATGGCTATCTGTACCGTTTCGGATCATATTCGTACCGGTGAGAACCTGAGCGCCCATGAGCGTCAAACGACTTTTAATGAAATGATTGAAATTGCACTGGATTCAGTGCTGGTTTAAGCCAATATGCCATATAGTTTAACCTACAGCGAACTTCCCGCAGAAGTCTACGAGTGGCCTGGTTTGCCACTCTCTTTGAGTGGTGATGAGGTGATGCCTCTGGACTATCGTGCCGGGCGTTCCGGCTGGTTGCTGTATGGCACCACGCTGGATAAAAAAAATCTGTCCCTGTTTCAGCGCAAGACAGGCGCATCACTGGTGGTGGTCAAGGCCTGGTGCGTGGGTGACTACCAAGTGGTTCGTCTGGCGGGCAATATTCCTGCCAGAGCCCGTGCCGTCGCCGAACGTTTTGCTCTGGATATCGCCAATCTGGGTGAGTTACCTAACTTACGTCTCCCCGGTCTGCTGGTGATGGATATGGATTCTACCGCTATCACCATCGAGTGTATTGATGAGATAGCTCGCCTCGCCGGGGTGGGGCAAGAGGTGGCCGCAGTCACTGAACGGGCCATGCGCGGCGAGCTCGATTTTAGCACCAGTTTGCGGCAACGGGTGGCGGCGCTGCGTGGCGCGGATGAATCCATTCTTAATCAGGTGAAAAAGAAC
>JBOFSC010000292.1:0-1085 GCA_051651345.1 Enterobacteriaceae bacterium | reverse complement strand
ACTGCGGCGCAGTAACTCACCCCACTAACAGACGAATATTTCGTCACAATCTACTGTTACCTGCATCCTGTCCCCTGTCTCCTGATCGAAGAGGTGTCTTGAATGAGTCATGATCTTTACGATGTCCTGATTATCGGTGGTGGGCCTGGGGGGTTAAGTGCTGCCCTGTATGCCGCCCGTGCCCGGCTAAGCACGCTGGTAATTGAAGAAAAACGGCAAATGGGCGGCCAGTGCGCGACGACGGAGGAGCTGGAGAACTATCCCGGAGTGCTCCAGGGTACGGGCCCTGAGCTGATGCAGAAATTTCATCAGCATGCTGAGCATTTTGGTGCGCAATGTCGTCAGGGGCGGGTTCAGTCTCTAACTATCAGCGAGCAGGGGTTGTATAAAACCGTCACCCTGAAGGATGGTTCCAGCGTTAGGGGCAAAACGGTGATTATTGCCACCGGTACCCGGCCAAGAGTGTTGGGGATTCCGGGGGAGAAGGAGTATGCCGGACGCGGGGTCTCCTACTGCGCCACCTGTGATGCCGATTTCTATACCGAACTGGATGTGGTGGTGATTGGTTCCGGTAATACGGCAGTAGAAGAGGCGGTGTTCCTCACCCGCTATGTCAATCAGGTCACCATGATCGTGATCCATGAAGAGGGGCGTCTGGATGCGGACCGCATCGCTCAGGAGCAGGCGTTCAGTAATCCCAAAATCCGCTTTGTCTGGGATAGCATCGCTACCGCCATTACCGGGGATGAACTGGTCAATGGCGTCGAGGTTAAAAATATCAAAAATGGTGAAGTCAGCCAGATAGAGGCTCAGGGCGTCTTTATGTTTGTTGGCACTGTGCCGCAAACCGATTGGCTGGAGCCTTTGCGCGACCAGTTGCCGCTCACCTCCGCCGGTTATATCGAAACAGACAGAGAGCAGGAAACGCGCCTGCCGGGGGTATTTGCCGTCGGCGATGTGTGCGACAAGTTTCTGCGTCAGGTGGTGACTGCGGCCGGTGATGGTGCCAGCGCGGCGGTGGCTGCCAGCCACTATATTGAGCAGGAGAGCTTCTGGCAGCAGCACGTGCTGCAGGCGGATAAACA
>JBOFSC010000291.1:0-1871 GCA_051651345.1 Enterobacteriaceae bacterium | reverse complement strand
GCTGGCGATGATCATCATGAAGATCACGGAAGCGCATAATGCTCAGTCCAATCTACAGATGGAGATCGTGCCACAAGGGCTGCGTATTTTATTGCAGGATGACCAGCATCAGGAGATGTTCCAGCGCGGTCGTGCAGATCTGACACCGTTCTTTCAGAAATTGCTTAAAGAGCTGGCACCCGTCTTTGAAAAAATCGATAACAAGATAGTGATTACCGGTCATACCGATGGCACCCAGTATCCAGACGGGGTTCGTTACAACAACTGGAATCTGTCCGGTGAGCGAGCCATGGCGGCCAGACAGGCCCTGGAGCTGGGGGGAATGCCGGCGCAGCAGGTGATCCAGGTCAGTGGTATGGCGGATCAGATGCTGCTGGATGATAAAAATCCAGAGGCTATGAAAAATCGCCGTATTGAGATCATGATTCTGACCAGAACCGCTGCCGATACGCTCTACCAATTCTTTAACCAGAATGGCGAGAAAATCGCTGTGCCACCAACTACTCCATCCTCTCGTTGATCAACCAAATTCCCTGTGGTGCCTGATGTGCCACAGGGAACAACTCATCCTGCAGGGCGGGGGTGATCACCTGTTTAAAATGTTGCTCTGCCTCCAGCAGCGCGATGCCACTGCGCAGCAGCGTGGGGGGATTGTCCAGTGGTGGCAGGGCTGCCAACTCTTTACGCCAGCCTTTCAACGGAGGCTGCGACGATTCATCCATCAGGATGGCCCAGGCCAGGGCGCGGATATCGGGGATCCAGCCCGCCAGCTGCTTCAGGCGAATCACCATCTTAGTCAGTAAGGCGCGATTCTTGTCCGGGGATTGCAGCAGCAACCAGGCGCTGAGTAAGCCAACCGTAGGGTTACAAAAATGGGACCAGAATCCTTCCTGGGCAATTTGCAAAGGGCGGTTGAGAGTTTTGTGCAGTAAGATGCGCAGACTTTCCGTCAGGGTCAGGATATGATCTCCCGCCTGAAAGGCTTTGCCCAGACGGGTCATGGCGAGGGCAGCATCCTGGAGATCGATGGTATGATGCTCATCGGCATGGAGAAAAAGTTGGGTTTGCCAACCGCAACAGAGGGTGACCGGCAGGCTTTTGACCTGATGGTTGCTGCCCGGCAGTGAGAGCAGATAAGTGCCCGCTTCACCACACCACTCATAGATAAAAAGAGGCGTCTCTTTATTTTCTGTAATGGGTAAGAAACTGCTGATCACCGAGCCATCCCGGTGTTGCAGACGGATTTCCTGATGGCAGTATGGTGCCTGTCCCCCGGACTGATGCACCACCAGGACAAGCTGTCCGCGCTGCTGGGCGGAGGGCAGGGTTTCACTATATTGGGTCAGGGTAAACAGCCGTTGCTCGGCAGCACTGATCTCATCTTCATCCGGAATAACACTGACGGGTTGCCAGAGGCTGTTGTCACGCACATTATGATTACTGTTGCTCTGTTCCAGCACCACTTCATATTCTTTACTCTGTTCCCCAAGGGTAAATTGCACAATATAACTTCCCAGGGGCAGGGTAATATGCAGACAGCTAACCACAGGCTCGCCGACGGGTTGACGCTCTGCATTCAGAACTTGTATCACAGCTGGAATATCACCGGAGTTACAATGTAGATGGGCGTTCTCAACGTCCTGGTTGTGGGGATCTTTCGTATGGCTCATGTCAATCCTTATTCCATAATACCCTTCATCTTTCAAATTGCTGCGATCGAGCTGTTTAATTATAGACGGTGGCGGAGGGGGCGCAAGGCGGAATGAAAATCTGCAGAAGTGAATATTATCTATAATGGTAATAGACATTACTTTAACTTCGGAACAGGTGGAGGGGGTACCGGTTATCAGACGCGCCGCAAGTACATCCTT
>JBOFSC010000290.1:0-10844 GCA_051651345.1 Enterobacteriaceae bacterium | reverse complement strand
TTTTTGCGACTCATGGTCAACGAGCTCATCCCAGGCGAGATCAGAAAAGTATGTTGCTATCGTTAGGTCTTAGTATTTACCCTGTAATGAATTAAAGGTACATCAATGTGTTATGAGCTTAAGTACCTACATATGATACCAAATTAACGACGATTTGAATGATGTTCGATCTGTTAATAATATATTTTTAGGTATTATCCTGACATTAATCACAATTGCCAGCATCGTCTGCCAGTTTCCCGTCAATAATTTTACGATCTGCTACAGTGTTATAGTAGTTATTATCAGACTAATACAGTGGATGTAAGCAAGCGTTATTTTGTCTTAAATCATCAACCACAGAGACAATATTGAGGAAAGTGAGTTCCAGCAAGGTATCATATGAAACTGAGCATAGATAAATCATTACCCCTGTCGTTGCAAAGTCAAATCGTCGGCGCCATTGAATATGGCATCCTGTCGGGTATCTTTCGCTATGAGACGCCGTTACCCTCAGTACGTGCTTTAAGCAAGCAACTGGGTGTGGCACCCTTAACGGTCAGCAATGCTTATCAGGAGTTGAAAAAGAAAGGTTTGATCGAAACGGTGACGGGGAAGGGCACCTACGTTTCAAGGCAGCCCATAGAGTCACCGAAGGAGACAGGTATAGAGGCCTTACGCCAGCAGTTTCAACGATTGTTGCAAGAGGCCCAGCTATTGGGATTGAACACCTCTTTTTTTATCGGCATGCTCAATCATGACTCTGCGCCAGGTAAAGCGGGTAAGCGGCTGAAAGTGGCTATCGTGGGTAACTCTGACCACAGTAACCAGCTCTATATCGATGTGATCAGCCAGGTATTACCCCAGCAGCAGAAAATAGACAGTTACACCTTCAGTGAATTTGATGCTCTGGAGCAGGGGCGTGTGGATGAGTATGATCTGTTTATGACCCTGCCGCACTGTGATGCCCGGATTCAACAGCGGGTAAGTGACGAAACGCCCATATTGACCCCGGCTCTGATTCCCTCGGAACAGACACGGATGCAACTGGCTGCGTTGCCGGCAGAGACCCCGGTTCTGTTGGTGTCTCATTATCAGACGCTGCTGCCTGCCATGGTGGAAGGGATTAAACGGTTTGCGCCCCATTTGGGGGAGTTAAGTTTACTGGCGATGAATAATCTGAAACCGTGCAGTAGCACCAGTTCACAGCAGGTGATTATCTACAGTCCGGGGTGTTATCAGAAGATTCAACAGGCGGGGCTGAGTAATACGGCATTTGAGTATCGCCATACTCCGGATTTACGCTATCTGAAAGAGGTGTTATATCCGGAGTATGAACGTTGTCTGGAGCGACTTCAGTCAAAATAGCCCATTACAGGCTATCGTGAAATTGTTCACAGGCATCCAGGGTATTTTCCATCAGTGTCGCCACCGTCATTGGACCCACGCCCCCGGGAACCGGAGTGATCCAACTGGCTTTCTGTGAGGCACTGGTAAATTCCACATCGCCTACCAGTTTGCCATTGGCGAGGCGATTGATGCCCACATCGATCACAATAGCGCCGGGTTTAATCCACTCGCCGGTGATAAATTCCGGTTTACCCAGCGCAACCACCAGCAGATCGGCACGCATCACATGCTGTTGCAGATTCAGGGTTCGGCTATGGGTGATCGTAGTGGTACACCCTGCCAGTAGCAACTCCAGTGCCATAGGTCGCCCAACGATATTGGAGGCACCAACCATCACGGCATCCATCCCGGAGGTTTGAATGTCACATTTTTCCAGCATGGTGATAATGCCACGCGGGGTACAGGGCTGTAACTTAGGCTGGCGCTGACACAGGCGACCAATATTGTAAGGGTGAAAGCCATCCACATCTTTTTCCGGATGAATCCGTTCGAGCACTTTGCTGTTATCAATTCCGGACGGTAAGGGAAGCTGAACCAAAATACCATCCACGCGGGGGTTGGTATTCAGGTGATCGATCAGTTCGATGAGTTCCTTTTCACTGACGGTGATCGGCAGGTCATAGCACAGCGAGAGAAATCCCACCTCTTCACAGGCTCTGCGCTTGCTATTGACATAGACCTGGGAAGCAGGATTGTTACCGACCAGCACCACTGCCAGCCCGGGGGCTCGCTTGCCAGCCTGTACACGAGTTTTGACCCGCTGGGCCACATCGTTTCTAACCTGTGTGGCAATTGCCTTGCCATCGATAATTTGGGCAGCCATCAAAGAAATCCACGACTCAATAATAGTAGTAACAAGGAGCCCTATTCTGGCAGAAGGTAACCCTAATGTCAGGAGGGGGAACAAGAATAATTTTGTTAAATAGAAGAGAAATCTTTCAGGAATGGCAAAGAATCCTGCTGCTAACTGGCGTAACTGGCTGGGATACTGCAGTTTTATTAGCAGTGGAATTATTACCAAAGCTAATGAGTGTGATAACATATGATCAACAGGTATTGCCCTGATGGCGATCAGAGCGGCCAGCAAACAAGGTGTATTGGTTATGGCACGCGTGCGTGATGGGACAGAAAATGGCGCCCCCTGCAGGATTCGAACCTGCGACCTACGGCTTAGAAGGCCGTTGCTCTATCCAGCTGAGCTAAGGGAGCCTTGGGATAAGTACCGTTACAGTTGTAACGATAAGTGCAGGATTATACGGGGCGCGCCCGGTGAGTCAATGCTTTTCGCCGTCGGAGAGAGGTAAGCGGGGTGAAATTGACCAGGCAGCGTTTGTGGTCAATAAGCGAGCTATATAATTCTCTGAATAAAAAGGGATATACAAAAATAAAACCCGCACTATACTTTTGTGGACTATTACAATAAATCACGTCATCGTTAAGGAGGGGCTGTGTCGGGGGAGATTATCCTGACTGAACAGGATTTGCTGGCAAAAGGAAATGACCGTAGTGTGTATCGTCATCCACAACAGAGCCATCTGCTGATTAAGGTCGTCAGACGCGATATCGCCAAATATCGCAGTAAGTGCCGGGAGATGAGGCGGGAGCTGAAAGAGTGCGTTCCCATCACCCATGAGGATTGTACCCGCTTACAGACCATATATGGACTGGTACCCACCAACCTTGGCCTGGGACAAGTGATCGCTAAAGAGCAAGATCATCGGGGTCATCTGGCACCCACACTGTATGATATCGCACTGACAGGCAGGCTGAGTCAGAAAAAAATGCGCGAACTGCTGCAATTTATCGACTGGTTTGTCCATACCAAAGTGCTGATCAATTCTCTGCATTGCAAAAATATTGTCTACGCCTGGGATCAGGAATTGGGGGAACCGCTGTTTAAGGTGATCGATGGTTTTGGCGATAAAACCTGGCTTCAGCTGAGTAAAATATCCCCGCATATTCGGGCATGGAATAAGCAAAAATGTCTGAAACGCATGTTGCATCACTTAGACCAATTGCTTGAAACCGCGCAATCACCACCACAGGTCAGTAGAGAATATCAAATCTCCTCCTGACCGGTTAAGGGTTTCAGGTTCCGCAGATACTGCAGTTCATGCCACGGCAGTTGTGTAATACACTGCTGCGTGGGCTGGTGGTTTTAGTGCCAGGACCCATGGCTTTTGCACCGACAAGTTGTTGTGCCAGAGGTACGCCGGGTTTAATTTTTTATATGTTGCACAATAACCTCCTTTGTAAATGGTATTATACTGATGCAGAAGTATTGCAATAACAGAGACCAGTTTACTGTTGTCGGATGAAGGGATCTCTGTCAGTGATCGCAGAATCTCCCTGTTAATAACCCTATTTGTGAGACTCATTTGTGAATAAAACCTTACAGCTACCTCGTCCCATCCCCTCCGCGATCGCGCTTGTTATCGGTTTACTGATCTGGTTTGTGATCCCTGTTCCAGAAAATGTCCGACCTGAAGCGTGGCATCTGCTGGCGCTGTTTACCGCGACCATCGTCGCCATTATTGGCAAGGCGATGCCCATTGGCGCCCTGTCTATGGTGGCGATTGCCATTGTGGCGATCACTGGGGTCACCCAGCCGGGTAATCCCAACGGTGCCATTGCCGATGCATTAAGCGGTTTTTCCAATGCCCTGATCTGGTTGATTACGCTGGCCATACTGATCTCTGTCGCCATCAGTAAAACGGGCCTGGGGCAACGTATTGGCTATCTGTGTATCGTGTTGATGGGTCGGAAAACCCTGGGGATTGCCTATGGTCTCTCATTTGCCGAACTGGTGCTGGCACCTGTCACCCCAAGTAATACCGCCCGGGGTGGGGCAATTATCCATCCTATTATGCGCTCAATTGCTGAAGCCTTTGGCTCTTACAATGATGAAAAAAGTGCGCCAAAAATGGGCCGCTATTTATCGCTGGTGAACTACAATACTAACCCTATCACTTCAGCGATGTTTATTACTGTCACCGCGCCCAATCCATTGGTTGTTAATCTGATTGCGGATGCGACCAATCTGTCGATTCATATTACCTGGAGCCAATGGGCTTTGGGGGCGTTGCTCCCTTGTCTGTGTATGCTGCTGCTGATGCCGCTGGTGATCTATTGTCTCTATCCGCCAGAGATTAAACAAACCCCGGATGCCACAGGGATTGCCAGAGCGGCGTTGGCGGAGTTAGGGCCGGTCAAAGGCACGGAAATGATCACCCTGGGGATTTTGGTGCTGATGTTAATGTTGTGGGCCGGGGTGCCTGGCTGGTTGTTGGGTTCCGCTTACAATATCAATCCCACCACCACGGCGGCACTGGGCCTGGCACTTCTGTTGCTGAGTGGTGTACTTAACTGGAATGATATTCTGCAGGCGAAAAGTGCCTGGGATACGCTGGTGTGGTTTGCCGCATTGGTGATGATGGCGACTTTTCTCGGTAAACTGGGGCTGGTGGAGTGGTTCTCCGATTCGATTCAGGCGCAGATTACCGCCAGAGGTTTAAGTTGGATCAGTGCCACGGCCATTTTGCTGTTGATCTATTTCTACACCCACTACTTTTTTGCCAGTACCACCGCCCATATTACCGCGATGTTTGCCGCTTTCCTGACGGCGGGTATTGCCCTGGGGGCACCGCCGATGTTGCTGGCTCTGCTGCTGGCTTATGCCTCTTCGCTGATGATGTCACTGACCCATTATGGTACCGGCACCGCGCCCATTATTTTCGGTTCCGGCTATGTGACATTGCGCGAATGGTGGATTACCGGGGCAGTAATGAGCGTGGTTAATCTGACGCTGCTGGTGGTGGTTGGCCTGTTCTGGTGGCGCTTCCTGGGATTGATCTGATCAGGGGATAGAGCAGGCTGCCGGACAGTTGATTGTACACATCCGAACCCCTGATGAGCCGCCAGCACCTTGTCAGATGCTGGATTTATAATTGGTCATCAGGGGTTCGACAACCTCTCCTGTGTATCCTAATGATCAGGGTATAAAAATATTGTTGTAAGAGGTGATCGTATGCAGACTAATATTCGGCTGCGGGTTGCCTTTTTGGTAGAACAGCCCCAACTCATCTGTTTCGGTATTGTGACCCAGAGCCATCTCCTTACCCAGATTAAAGAAATAATCTGAGTCCGGCAGCCATTTCCAGAGTTGCGTCAGGCTCAGTGTGCAGGGTTGTAGCTGTTTCAGCGAGTCGCCATCCAGGCACATCTTGCTGTTCAGGGCACTGACATAACGACTATGTCCATCATAGATAAATGACTGGCTGCCCGAATGTTCATCACAGGTCGCAATCTCGGTGTGATAGTCATCGGTAATATTGATGCAGCGATTATTAAAACCGGCCAGTTGCAGATTGACGGGTCGGGCACCGGTAAATACCGGATGGTTCCAGTTCACATCAAATGTCGCCGTCGTCGTCACCCGCCTGTTGTCTTCTGGATCATCGAAACCATAATAAGTCAGTGTTTTGCCAGTTTTATAAGTGCCGGTATAAATGGGTCGGATATCAACGGAGGAATCTATGATAAAACGTGTGCTACCACTTTCACCAGGCTCTGCCTTGTAGATAACATCCAGATTGGGGACAAATCCCTTATGACTCAGAGGCTTTATCCGGGTCATATCCACCATGTAATGGGGATCATCACTGATACTCTGATGGCTGAGCAGCAGGGAATCTGCGGTTGCATACTGTTCGCGTACCCAACTGAAAGCGATGCTCTGGGCACTGGGCACGGAACGTTCGACACGATAGTCTTGCGTATTGAATAAAAGCTGACGTTTCTGGTTATAGACATCTGAAGCACTCAACTGAGTCTTGGGCGTCATCGATGCACCTCCGCCAGCGACACCGAGATCAAATCCTGACGTATCCAGAGAGTAATATTGACTATTCAGGCTGCCAGGCTGGCTCTTCAGGATAGCCGCTTTGTCATTATCGGCACGAATAGCAAATGTATAGTCCTGGGCTATGGCATCCGTCGAGTAATCGCGGACCCAGCCAGCCAGTACTTTTTTGGGATTGATATTTTCAACCCACTTCAGCTTATCATTGAGCTGAATACCGGCACCGGCAGAATCATTATCCAGAGAAATACGGACTATTTTGGCATCCGGTGTCGCCGAGCCTGTGGTGCCGTATTGCAGGGAGCGTTGCAGAGAGATGCGGTAAATCAGCGCGATATTGCCGCTGTCACAAAATTTTCTCACACCGAGATCAAACTCGTGAGAGCGGGGAAAAGTGCACTCCGCATCACTTATTTTGCGATTAACATTCAAATAAAAGGTCACATGGGGCAACTCGGCTTCTGTTTTGGTCACCGCATTTGCAGTACCCATAAGGCGAGGAGCACTGTCAGTATTATCCTCTGCTGATATTACCGGAGCAGCGGTGATATCCGGTCTGTTGGCATAGGCGGTGAACATCAGTTCGCCCTTATATCTGCTCACCAGAATCCAGTTACCTTTTATAGCAATAGCGAACTGTTGTTTCATCTGCTCCCGCGCTTTGTTAATTGACTCTGGATCTTTGAGCGTAGTGAAATCAATTAAAATGCGGTTACCCTTTTGTCGCACTTGCTGTAGCAGAGAGTTCATATCCGGCGCCTGCCGGAGTTCCTCGTTCAGTGTTCCGGCATCCATATAGATGACGTCATCACTGTTCCTGTAAGGCGTAGCGCTATAGGTATTATCAGTAACCTGTGCATATGCCGTGGGGGCCAGCACTATTAACAAACCAAAAGTGTAACGGCATACGGCCAGAGCGGCCTCTAATTTTGTGCGGTTCATCATCATAGCCTCCAAGACATGTTTAATCTTTGGTGAAAATTTGTGTATAGGCGGTTAATGTCCTGAAACTGACATTGACAGGTTCACCCGAATCGTAATAGAGGCTGGGTTTGCCATTACGGATATCGTGACCGAGTATCATGTTATTATCCAGGTTAATCAACGCGTCTGAATTGGGTTTCCACTTCCAGCGTTGCGCCATGGTCATATTGCAGGGTTGTAATGTGCTGAGATTATTGCCATCCAGACATTGGGTGGTATCACGGGCGCTGACATAGCGACTATATTGGTCGTAGATAAAAGACTGATCCGTTGATGCCAGGTCACAGTTGGCAACTGCAACGCTATTACCGTCATTAGCGGATACACAACTATTGGTCACGCCCATCTGCAGATTGACCGGACGCCCTCCGGAGAATACCGGGTGCAGCCAGTTAACGGTAAATGTCTGAGTATCAGCGATACGCCTGAATTGCCAGCTCGGCTCAGTACCATCATAGGTGAACCACATTCCCACATGGTAATAGATGCCGTAGTAGATGGGTCGGAGATTGACGCTGGCGTTGAGGGTAAATTGAGTTGTGCCCGTTTCAGTCGGTTTGGCAAAATAGATCACATCAAGATTGGGCACAAAGCCCATATAGCTGATCGGGCTAATACGTTTTGTGTCTATTTTATAATCCTTTTCCCAAACCGCGCCACTAAACTGTGTCAGTAAGGAGTTAGTATTGGGATATTCCTGGCGAATCCAACTGAAACTAATTTGTTGCGGACTGGAGGAGTTGCGTTCCACCCGATAATCCTGGGTATCGTAAGATAATGATCGTTGTTGATTATAGCTATAAGAGCCACTTACTGAGGCTTTAGGCCCCTCTTTAGAGACGTCCACGCCACCGGATACACCGACACTAAAGCCCGAACTCTCTGTATGGTTAAACTTGCTGTTCAGGTTACCTGGGTAGCTTTTAAGGATGGAAACTTTGTTATTGTCAGTCGAAACAGCGATCCTGTAATCCTGGGCGATGGCACTGGTAGAGTATTCTGCGAGCCATGCATCAAAAACGACGCTGGCAGTGGTCCAGTTGTAGAAGTAATTCAACTGATCGTTGAGCTTAATACCCGCCCCTGCAGACTCATTATCCAGAGAGATACGGACAATTTTGGCATCAGGGGTTGATGATCCGGAAGTCTCAAATGGCAGTGAACGCTCCAGTGTGACTCTGTAAACCAGAGAGATATTCGAATCAGGAGTACAAAAGGACACATTTTCGTAATGGTCAAATATAGCAGAACGCCTGAAGGTACAGTCCTGAGCGCTAATTTGCCTGTAGACATTAATATAGAAAGAGACATGGGGAACATCGGGTTTATCAGGTTCTGCGGCTAACCCTTGTAGCCCTGGCATTCGGTTATTTCCAGACTGGCTCTGCTCCATTGTCTGGAGCAACGTGGTGGGGTCATTGCTGGTTAATGGAGTAAACATCAGTTTATTTTTGTAGGTTGAGATCAGCACCCGGGGAGTTGTAAAAGAGATCCCTAACCGCTCGCGCATTTTTTCCCTGGCTGCATTTAAGTCAGGTCCATCTGCAATGGTGCTGAAATCGATCAGCACGGGCTCGCCCTGAGCAATAAGTTGTTCAGTATAGTCAGACTGCTTTGGATGATTGCTCAGCCATGTGTTGGCATCAATACTCACCGGTGTGTATGCAGCCCATGTAGGTACGGTAAACAGAGTCATAGCAGTAAGAACAGTGAGTGGAGCCAATCGATAGAGTGTTCTGTCGTAAATTTTCATTGTGATCACCTAAAATCAAAGTCATAAACGGGTGACAGATTGCATCCATAGGCGTGTGATTAATTATCTGAAATGAATAGTGGAAGCTATTTTATAGGGCAGTTCCGTGGCGATATTATTTGTTGTATGTAATACAGAGGCGAAAGGATAGTATGCTCGCCATTATTATGGTTAAAGTAGCGTCATCACGACGCGAGGTTACTTCGTATGGAGTGGATACCCTGAGCAGGGTATCCAGCTTGTTACATCAAGATTGAATCTATCATAAGAGATGCAGTGGTGCAATAAATGTTTTAAGTATGTAAACATTGTTTTGCAGGTAAGTTGCCACAAACAAGTCGGCAGGTCAAAAGTGTAACGGCAGACGGCCAGAGCGGCCTCTCATTTTGTGCTTTTATCATCATAACCTCTGAGACATTGTTAATCTCTGGTGAAAATTTGAGTATAGGTGGAGAGTGTCCTGAAACTGACATTGACAGGTTCAGTCGCATCGTAATAGAGGCTGGGCTTGCCATTACGGATATCGTGACCGAGTATCATGTTATTATCCAGGTTAATCAGCGCGTCTGAATTGGGTCTCCACTTCCAGCGTTGCGCCATGGTTATATTGCAGGGTTGTAACGTGCTGAGGTTATTGCCATCCAGACATTGGGTGGTATCACGGGCGCTGACATAGCGATTATATTGGTCGTAGATAAAAGATTGATCCGTTGATGCCAGGTCACAGTTGGCGGCTGCAACGCTATTACCGTCATTAGCGGATACACAGCTATTGGTTACGCCCATCTGCAGATTGACCGGACGTCCTCCTGTAAACACAGGGTGTTGCCAGTTAACGGTAAATGTCTTGCTATCACTGACACGTTTGCGCAGCCAATCAACATCACGGCCCTGATAGGAGAGCCATAACATCACATGGACATAGATACCATAGTAAATGGGACGGATGTCGACACCAGAATTGAGGGTAAACGTCGTTGTTCCCATTTCATCCGGTTTGGCAAAATAGATCACATCCATATTAGGCACAAAGCCCTTATAGCTGATCGGGCTAATACGGTCTCTGTCTAATTTATATCCTGTATCCCAATCGGGGCCAGTATGAGCTGTCAGTAATGACTCAGCAGTGCTATATTCCTGGCGGATCCAGGAGAAGCTGATCTGTTGTGGGCTGGATGAATTGCGTTCCACCCGATAATCCTGGGTATCGTAAGATAATGACCGTTGTTGATTATAACTAAAAGAGCCACTCAATGAGGCTTTAGGACCATCTTTAGAGACGTCTGCGCCACCGGATACACCGACACTAAAGCCTGAGTTCTCTGTATGTTGAAACTTACTGTTCAGGTTACCGGGGTAGCTTTTAAGAATGGATACCTTATTATTGTCGGCCGACACAGAGATCCTGTAGTCCTGCGCGATGGCATAAGTGACGTATTCCCCCCACCAACCATCGAAGACTGTTTCATTGGTCATATTGAAGATGTAATACAAATAGTCGTTAAGCGTAATACCCGCCCCTGCAGACTCATTATCCAGAGAGATACGTACAATTTTGGCATCAGGGGTTGATGAACCGGAAGCTGTAAAGGGAAGTGAACGCTCCAGAGCGACTCTGTAGACCAGAGAAATATGAGAGTTGGTACAAAAGGATGTCATACCACGATTGCTAAAGAAAGAAGACTGCAGAAAGGTGCAGTCCTGAGCGGTAATTGGCCTGTGCACATTAATATAGAAAGAGACATGGGGAACTTCGGGTTTATCAGGTTCTGCTGTTAACCCTCGTAGCCCTGGCACGCTATTTTTTCCAGACTGACTCTGCTCCGGGGGCTGGAGCAACGTGATGGAGTCGTTGCT
>JBOFSC010000289.1:0-3179 GCA_051651345.1 Enterobacteriaceae bacterium | reverse complement strand
TGCTGTGGTTGTGTTGGTTGTTTTGGCGAATGATCATTTGATCATGATCACAGCACACTTTCCACTCTTTTTTCTAAAAATACGTCATTTTTTCTATCGTTATCAGTTGGTTGATCCTAAAGATCCTACGTATAAACAGCCGATTGATCTGGATTGAAACCCCCACCAATCCTCTGCTCAAGTTAACGGATATTGAAAAGGTGTGTAATTTTGCCAGACAGCGCAATATTATGACCTGCGTCGATAATACCTTTGCCAGTGCCTGGAATCAGCGCCCGTTGCTGCTGGGCGCGGATATGGTGATGCTCTCCACCAGTAAATATATTGGCGGACATTCAGATCTGATCGGCGGTGCGGTGATTACCAACCAACAGCATATTGCCGATAAACTGGATTTTACCAAGACCACAGTCGGTGCCATCGCCTCGCCTTTTGATGCTTATCTGGCCCTGCGCGGCATGAAAACCCTGGCAATACGTATGGAGCGGCAATGTGAAAACGCTTTGCATATCGCCCGCTACCTGGAAAACCACCCGAAAGTGATGGAGGTTCATTATCCCGGTCTGCCATCCCATCCCCAGCATGCCTTATGCCAAAAACAGATGCGTACCGGCGGGGCAGTAGTGACTGTCAGATTAAAGGGCGATTATGGGGATATGAAAAAATTTATCGCTAACCTGCGCTATTTTGTGCTGGCGGAATCCCTTGGTGGCGTGGAGAGTATGATTAACCACTCCGCTTCCATGTCACATGGCTCGATGACCCAGGAAGAGCGGGAAGCGATTGGCATTTATGATACGACATTACGGTTATCTGTTGGCATTGAGGAGAAACAAGATTTACAAAATGATCTGGAGCAAGCGTTGTTGTCATTTTAAAAATAATAAAGAGCAAATAAAGGAATAATAATATGAATGACTATGGTATCTGGACAATAGTTACCCCACTGGTAACCATATTTTTAGCGATTTTCACCAGGCAGGTTATCTTATCACTACTTATCGGTATATTTGTTGGTTTCACGGTGATCAATCACAGTATCACCGGCGGGATTGGCGGTACCCTCAATGGTATTATTGAGACCTTCGCCTCTCCCGGTAACAGTAGAACGATTATCTTTATGTTGATGATCGGCGGCATTATGCGCCTGATTGTGGTTACCGGCGGCGTTCGGCGTCTGGTGCAATATCTTACGGAGAGAAATAATTACATTACCAATAAGCGTTCTGTTGAACTGCTGGCAATGATCGTTACCGCGCTGATTTTTATTGAAAGCTCGATTAACCAACTGATTGCCGGGGCTTCAACCCGGGATTTAGCACAGAAATACCGAGTATCGCCGGAAAAAATGTCCTATATCATCCAAACTTCCTGTGTTTCTGTCTGCTCCTCGGTGATGATTAATGGCTGGGGCGCTGCCATGATGGGTGTGATAGGGGTGCAGATCAGCAAAGGGTATATTGATGGCGAGCCCTTTGAGATTCTGGCGGGCTCCATGGTTTGGAACGTCATGGCCTGGTTGTCACTGGCTTCGGTGCTGTTTTATATTCTTAGTGGTGTCACCTGGGGAACCATGAAGAAAGCGGAAGTTCGATTTGAACAGGCGCGCACGGATAACGCACAAACTGAAGGCATTGACAGTGATGAGGTGATTGATCATCCCGCCAGCCATTCCCTGCTTAACTTCTTTATTCCCGTATTGTCCACAGTGTTGATGGTACCGATTGCTCTCTATATTACCGGTGATGGCACCTTTACCAAGGGTAGCGGCTCTATGTCGGTCTACTCCGGGGTGATGTTTGGTACCGTGGTCTCCTTTATCTGGTTTGTGGGCAGACGCATACTGACGGTGGAAGGCTTCTTTAAAGAGCTCTATATCGGTTATGCCAGTATGGTAAAAATCAGCTCCATTATGGTGCTGGCATTTCTGATGGGCCATGTGTCTGCTGAGCTGAATACCGGGCAGTATATCGCTGCGGTCACTTCTGGTGTGATTCCTGCTGGATTTGCTGTGGGCTTTATCTTCCTGATCAGTTCGGTGATGTCACTGGCCACGGGTACCTCATGGGGCACTTTCGCCATTATGATACCGATTGGGGTTCAGTTGGGGATCTCTTTAGGGCTGCCGGTGGAGTATATGATTGGTGCTGCTATTGGAGGCTCTATCTTTGGTGATATGACTTCACCCATTTCCAGTGATGCTATTGTGGCGTCTATGGCAACCAATTGTGAGCATATCGAGCATATCCGCACCCAGTTCCCTTACGCCATGGTGACAGGTGCTCTGGCATTGGTGGTTTATTTGCTACTGGGATTCTACGGTTAAATAGTTAGCCATAATAGCGCTACAGGTGGAGGGAGGGGCTCCTACATTCCCCTCCGTGGAGATACCTATGCGCGTGCAGGAGAGGGGTATTAACTACCCAAACACCCCCGTCGCCACTCCCACAGCCGCCAGCACCAGTAAGCCCAGCATCGCCTTAAGCGGTGACAGTCCACGCTTTGCCATCAGATACCAGCAGCCCAATACCACCAGCAGCGGCATCAACTGGGGGAAAATGCCATCCAGCATCTGTTGCAGATGGATATTAACACCATCTTTAGTGACAAATTCCAGACCGCTCTCAAGCTTCACATAGCTTGCTGCCACACCGCCCATCACGAAGACACCCAAAAGTGACAGGGCTTCGCGCAATCGGGTGGAACGGCTGCTCACCAGGATCTCCACAGAGCCGGTGCCCATGCGATAGCCTTTCATAAACAGCCACCAGGAGCCGCAGATCACGGTAGCATTGAACACCACGATATAAAACAGCGGACCGAGCAGACTGCCCCCGGCGGCATGTTTATCCCGATACTGAGCAGAATCGGGATAAACATGCCGGGGATCATGGAGTCACCAATACCGGCGATAGGCCCCATCAGACCTACTTTCAGAGTATTGATGGTTTCGCCATCGATAGGATCTCCGCTGGCCCGCTTCTCTTCCAGACCCACCGCCATCCCGTTGACGATAGCACCAATCTGCGGCTCGGTATTATAGAATGAGGCGTGACGGCGCATAGCTTCCTGATGCTGCTGTGCATCGGGGTAGAGCTTTTTCAGTGCCGGCAACATACTGAGACAAAAACCGTAGGAGGCCAAACGCTCAAAGCTCATGGAGGAGAGGTTGTACATCA
>JBOFSC010000288.1:0-3870 GCA_051651345.1 Enterobacteriaceae bacterium | reverse complement strand
ATTATCCCTGTGCCGGGCATTAACGAGGGCGGCGTGTTACAACTGCGCGGGCCAAATATTATGAAAGGCTATTTGCGGGTGGAAGATCCCCTGCGGATTGAACCACCCCAAGCGACCAATGCCCAGGGTGAGCAGGAGGCAGGCTGGTATGATACCGGTGATATTGTCTCTTTTGATAGCGAAGGCTTCTGCCTGATTCAGGGACGCATGAAACGCTTTGCCAAAATTGCCGGTGAGATGATCTCTCTGGAGGTGATCGAAGCCCTGGCCAATCAGGTCTCTCCTGACAGCCAACATGGTGCCACCGTCAGAGAGCAGACAGAAAAAGGAGAAGCGCTGGTGCTGTTTACCACCGACAGCCGCGTCACCCGTGACACCCTGTTGCAAGTGGCCCGTCAAACCGGGGTTCCCGAACTGGCGGTTCCGAGCGATATCCGTTATCTGCGCAGCTTACCTCTGCTCGGCAGTGGCAAACCCGATTTTGTCACCTTACGCGCCATGGCACAGCAACCTGCTGAGGGCGTGCCCGCATGACAGTTACTCACTCTGATAGCCACCCAGACGCTAAATCGTTATCGAGCCCCGGCATGGTGGCGGTGATGGTGTCGCAATTTTTCTCCGCTTTCGGTGATAACGCTCTGTTGTTTGCCACCCTGACCCTGCTCAGTCGCCTGGCCTGGCCGGACTGGACCCAACCGGTGATGCAGATGGTATTTGTGGCAGCCTATATTCTGCTGGCTCCCTTTGTCGGGCGCCTGGCGGATGGTTTTGCCAAAGGGCGGGTAATGCTCAGCGCCAACTGCCTGAAAATTTTGGGATGCCTGATTATCTGTCTGCAGGGGAATCCCTTTTTGGGCTACGGTCTGGTAGGCGCGGGGGCGGCCCTCTACTCTCCGGCCAAATATGGCATCCTGGGGGAAATGGTGCACGGCTCGCAACTGGTCAAGGCCAATGGCTTAATGGAAGCCTCCACCATTGCGGCGATTTTAACCGGCTCAGTGGCCGGAGGCGTTCTGGCAGACTGGAACCTCTCCTGGGCCCTGTGGTTATGCGCTGCGATGTATGCCTTTGCGGTACTGATTAACACCCTGATCCCCAGGCTGCCTGCCATATTGCCCGGTCAATCCTGGCAGTTGTGGCCCATGTTGTCCGGCTTTTATCACACCTGTCGGTTATTGTGGCAAGACAGCAGTGCCCGCCTCTCCTTAGTAGGCACCAGCCTGTTTTGGGGAGCTGGCGTCACCCTGCGCTTTCTGCTGGTGTTGTGGGTCCCGACGGCGCTGGGTATCACTGGCACCACGATGCCAACGGTGCTGAATGCTATCGTTGCCGTTGGTATTGTGATCGGTGCCGGGATCGCCGCCCGCTGGATAGCCCTGGAGCAGGCCAAACGTACTGTGCCTGCGGGTGCCGCTTTGGGCCTGGTGGTGATCTTCCTTTCGCTGCAAACCTCGCTATACGCTTCCGGTTTACTTCTGATCCTGATTGGTATTCTGGGCGGGCTGTTTATCGTGCCCCTGAATGCCCTGTTGCAGGAGAGGGGGAAACAGAGCGTTGGCGCGGGCAATGCCGTCGCGGTGCAAAATCTGGGAGAAAACAGCTCAATGCTGCTGATGCTGGGACTCTACGCCCTGGCGGTTCATGCCGGATTTGCGGTGGTCACCATCGGTATCGGCTTTGGCCTGTGCTTTGCCCTGTTGATCGGAGGGTTGTGGTTCTGGGGGCGGAAGATCTAACCAAAGGAGGGAGCTCAATTGGTTTTAAAATCACTTACAGCTCCTTGCTTAAACTATAATATGAAACTATAATTTCATATGATATCTATTGGTGAAGGTATAGCATCATGAAATCCGATCAACGGCGACAAGCCATCGTCTTCCCGGCAGAAGCGAAAATCCTGCAGCAACTTGGTGAGAATATCCGCCTTGCGATGAAGCGACGCCGCATCACCCAAACGACAATCGCCGCACGGACAGGTCTCTCCAAACCCACACTGCGTAATATCGGACGAGGTGAACCCACCGTCTCTATCGGGCACTACCTGCGCGTACTGGCGGTTCTGGGGCTGGCAGAGGATCTGGCCAAAGTCGCAGCCGATGATAATTTGGGACGTAAATTACAAGACATTGAACTGCTGAAAACGATGCATACGAAAACAGTGGGTACGAAAAATCGAGCGGTATCGTATTCCCCCTCTTCCCTGTCAGGTGACAACCTATACGATTCCGGTTCCATCAGGCACGCAGCCGAACCTGGCAGCAGTGAGCGTATACGCTCTCTGATCACATTGGCTAAATCCCGTTCTCAGAAAAAAATTGAAGGCGAAGGGGAGAACCCACAAGCACCGTCCTCAGAGACATCTGCAAACGAAGAGGATCTATGAGCCGCCCTATTCATGTTTTTGCCGACTGGCTCGAAGCCACTCCCACTCTGATTGGCACCCTAATGGTCGATCAGATCCGTGGCAAGGAGCACTTTAGTTTTGCTTATGCGGATGAGTGGCTTCAGCGGGGCGATGCTCCCTGGCTGAAGATAGATCCTGAACTGCACCTGTTTGCCGGGGCTCAACACAAAAGTGATGAGCGCAACTTCAGGATATTTCTCGACTCCTGTCCGGATCGCTGGGGCCGTCTGTTAATGCAACGTCGTGAGGCTGTACTGGCACGGCGTGATGATCGTCGCCCATGCAGGCTACAGGAAAGCGACTACTTGTTGGGGGTCCATGATAGCTATCGCATGGGTGCTCTCCGTTTCAAAACGGACCTTGCGGGTGCCTTTCTGGATGATAACGAACACCTTTCCACTCCACCGATTACCTCGCTGCGAGAATTGGCTCATGCCGCCCAGCAGGCTGAGAAAGAGGCAGATTCCGACGATCCTGAGTATATCAAATGGTTGTTTATGTTGATCACTCCAGGTTCTTCTCTGGGAGGAGCTCGCCCGAAAGCCTCTGTGATGGATGAAAAAAACAACCTGTGGATAGCTAAGTTTCCCAGCCGATATGATGATTATGACATTGGCCTTTGGGAATATTTAACGTATCGCCTGGCGCAGACGGCGGGCATCGAGATGAGCCAGTGCCGTATCGAGCGCTATAATTCGGATCATCACACTTTTCTGACCAGAAGATTTGATCGCAAGGGTCAACGGCGTGTGCATTTTTCTTCAGCGATGACACAACTCCAATACTATGATGGTGACACCGGTGCCTGCTATCTGGAGCTTGCTGAGTTTTTAACCAACCAGGGGAGTCACACCCGCAAGGATTTAGCACAACTTTGGCGTCGCATCGTCTTTAACATTGCGGTATCCAACGTCGATGACCACCTGCGCAACCATGGTTTTCTGATGGACGCCGAAGGCTGGCGTCTCTCTCCAGCCTTTGATATCAACCCGACCGCTATTGCCAGTGGCTTACACCTCAATATTGATGATAAAGACAACAGCCTGAATTATGAACTGGCCTTCGAGGTTATCGATCTCTTTCAACTTACCCGACAGAAAGCCGAAGAGATCTTCGTTGATGTACTGACATCCGTGAGCCAGTGGCGTGAACTTGCCAGACAACTGGGTATTTCGCGGGCAGAACAGGAGAGGATGAGCACCGCATTTAATATCGATTAAAGTGAAACTATTTCCTGTTTTTAATGCGGCCTATCGTAACATTTTAAACACTTGATCAACATCCACCTCAGCGCTATGGTATCGGCTATAGAGGAAGTTACCACTCCCTTTTCACACTTACTCCGTTATTTTTATGTTACTGATTATACCCAAAGTATTTCGAGTTGCAGGTAGGCGGCAAGGAGGCGAATCCCCTGAGCTTAGATAACTAAGTGACTGGGGTGAGCCGACGTAGCCAACACCCCT
>JBOFSC010000287.1:0-5879 GCA_051651345.1 Enterobacteriaceae bacterium | reverse complement strand
CAGCCAGCATACACCCTAAGTCTTGCTGGTGACAAAACCAAGGGTGGGCACATGCGCGATAGTGTCTGATTATAGCGAATTTGTCAGGCTTAAACCACTTTACACTGATCAAACCGGTTTTTACGATAGGCATCGTTCCAAAAATGCCACTCCAGCACCGTGGCTTTATAGAAGGCATCGATCATTTGCAGCCGTATCTCCTCGGTGGTGTTTGCGGCAACATCATCGGTAATCGCCAGCATCCTTTTGACGCCCTCGTTGAAGGCTTCACCGGAGTAGGTCTCTATCCAGCGGGCGTAAGGGTTGTCTTGCTGGTTCTTGTCTACATGATAGTTGTCTACAATAGATTGCCCCACTTCGCGGTAAACCCAAAAGCAGGGCAGAACGGCGGCCATCGCCACTTCCACAGGTTGTTGGGCACAGACCGCAAGCAGGTAGTGGGTATAGCTTAATGTTGCCATGGTGGTGGTACCGGAGTCGGTAGGCTGATATTTATCATTAAAATATTGGTGCACCACCTCCTGCTCCACAATAAAAGTTTGCTCGGCAAAACTCAGAAAATCTCTGATATAAGGTGAAGGCGCGCGGGCGGCAATCAGGGCATGGCAGCGGGCGAACTGCTGCAGATAGAGCATATCCTGCTCAATGTAAAAGGTAAAAATGCTGCTGTCTAAGGTGCCCTGAGCCAGTTGCTGATTAAAGGGATGCTGCTTAATGCTGTCAATAACAGGCAGGGTTTTTTGCCAGGCTCTTTGCGTGAGTTTATCCATTGTGTTGTCCCTTCTGTTTAGTGTTATCCCACCAACGATGAAAATGATGTACCGGACCATTGCCCTTACCAATCGGCTGGTGTTGAGCGGCCGCAATAGCAGAAAAGAGGTACTCTTTAGCCTGTTGACAGGCTTCCAGAAGTGGCATGCCCTGTGCCAGCAGAGCGCAGATTGCCGCAGAGAGGGTGCAACCGGTGCCATGGGTGTTACGTGACTCGATACGTGATATCCGCAGCCAGTGTTGATTACCCTCTCTGTCGATAAACAGATCGTCTGACGTGGGGCCCTCTTTATGACCGCCCTTGAGCAATACCGCATGGCAGCCCAGGGAGAGTAATTTCTGCCCCAGCTCATATTCCGGCAACTCTTCGCCAATAAGGGTATAAGCTTCAGGAAGATTGGGTGTAAGCAGTGTGGCGAGGGGAATAAGCTCCTGTTTCAGGGTCTCGACCGCCTCGGGAAGCAGCAGGGGATCGCCGCTTTTGGCCACCATCACCGGATCCAGTACCAGCGGAATATTGACAGCGTGTTTTGCCAGAAAATTTGCCACCAGATTGATAATCGGTGCATTGAATAACATACCAATCTTAATGGCATCGGGGACAATATCGTCAAAAATGGCTTCTAATTGCTCCTCAATACAGGAGAGAGGAAGCTGATAACAATTACGGACACCACAGGTATTTTGTACCGGCAGGGCCGTCAGAACAGTCATGCCATAGCAGCCCAGGGCTGAAAATGTTTTAAGATCTGCCTGGATGCCAGCTCCACCGGAGCCATCAAAACCCGCGATGGATAAACATTTATAACTCATTTAATTAAGACCTCTTTATGCTGGTGTTGCTAATCAGTCCAAAGTCTGGCGCATAGAGCGCATCGATAAAGTGAGTACGGAATGAGCCGGGCAGTGTTGATTTTTGCTCTGCCAGCATGCCGCACAGGGTAAAATAACGGGTCGCCAGCAGACTGGCTGTCATGCTATCGCTGAACAGTGCCCTGAACGCGGCGACCACGGCGGTCAGGGTGCAGCCCATGCCAGTGACCAGCGGCATCAGGGCGGAACCCAGATGTACTTCCTCCTGACGCTGACCATCGGTGATAAAATCCACCGCGCCACTGATCACTACCGTGATATTGTGCTGGCAAGCGAGGGTGAGAGCAGCCTGTTTGGCTTCATCGGTGCTGTTGACCGATTCCACCCCCTGGGTGCTGTGACTGATATTAGCCAGTGCCATAATTTCGCTGGCATTACCGCGCACAATATCCACCAGGGGCAGCAACTCACGGGCGGTTTGTGTGCGGATCTGGCTGGCCCCGGCACCCACCGGATCGAGTATCACCGGTTTACCATACTGGCGTGCCAGTTGGGCGGCACTATTGATACGCTGGATAAACTCACTGTCCAGGGTGCCAATATTAAGATTAATGCTATGGGCCAGTTGCACCAGCTCATCCAACTCCTGAGCGCAGACGGTCATGATGGGTGTGGCACCCGTGGCCAGCAGGGCATTCGCCATAAAATCCATCGTGACCTGATTGGTCAGATTGACCACCAGGGGCCTGCGGTGCTTCATCAGGGTGATGGCATCAGTGATAGCATTGAACATCGTATTCACCTCTTTTTCTTATAGCGTTGGTTGAGGTAACGTGTGGTGGCCTGCAGATCGCTGGCATCATGAAACAGACCGATGGCCGCAATACCGGCACAACCGGTTGCGATCACACTGTCGGCATTGGCTGTTGTAATGCCACCGATAGCCACCACAGGATGGTGCGACTGGCGGATAATTTGCTGTAATCCGTCGATGCCCCACAGTGTCTGAATATCGGGTTTATTGGCGGTGGGAAATATCGCCCCCACGCCGATGTAATCGATGGGTAAGCGATTGGCCTGCTGTAATTCAGCGTTAGAATTCACACTTAAGCCGATAATTTTACTGCTGCCCAGGATTTCGCGTGCCTTGAGGATATTGCCATCAGATTGTCCCAAATGGACGCCCTGGGCATCCAGTTGCTGGCACAGGGCCACATGGTCATTGATGATCAGAGGGATTTCACAGGGCCGCAAAAACTGTTGTAACGCTTTTGCGAACTCATATAACTCGTCAGCGGACATCTCTTTTTGCCTGAGTTGTACCGAGGGCAGGCCAGCAGAGACACACTCACCGATAAAGTCCAGGTAGCGAGCAGTCGGTGTTGAGGGGGATTTATTGGTGACCAGAATAAGTCTTAAAGCGTCGTTTTGCATACCATCCCGTTTTCATTATTGACTTTTCATTATCAACAACGGAGGAAGTAAAACGAACACGATGGCAGCAATCATCGCTGGCAGTATGATGTTTCACACTCCCTCCGCAGGTATTATCCAGAGCAGGTTATAGGGCTATTTCTCAGCTGATGACACTCAGCACACCCGGTGAACTACAACGATATGCAAGACTACTGTAAATAAATTAAGAGTCAAGGGGATTGAGGGGGAAATGGTGGTGTTTCAAATTGCTAAAGTATCTTATTTTAGCTATTATTAATTAAAAATTGCATTAAGGGATAGTATGTTCGATTTAGTACTAAAAACCCCACAGGAAGTTCGTCGCGATATTGCCAGCCGGGCGCAGGCTCGGCGTCTTATGCTCAATATCAGCCAAAAGGAACTGGCAGCCCGTAGTGGCGTCTCCCTGGGTTCGGTAAAACGTTTCGAGACCACAGGGGATATCTCGTTGGCATCCCTTGTCTCTCTGTCGATGGTACTTAATGATCTTGATGTCCTGGAAAATTTGTTCACAGCGCCACGAGCGGACAATCTGTTTACAATGAAAGAGCCCATGCAGCGCAAAAGGGCAGGGAGAAAACATCATGAGTCTTGATGTTCATCTGCACGCATTTGGTGAGCGCCATTACGTGGGCAAGCTGGTCGAACAAGGTGGCGCAATACTATTTCAATATGCCCCGGAATTTCTTGATTTAAATATCAATATCTCGCCATTCAAACTCCCACTCAGCACAGAGGTCAGGGAAGAGCCCCGGCGTACTTTTGATGGTCTGTTTGGTGTTTTTAATGACAGTTTACCGGATGGCTGGGGACTACTCCTGCTGGACAGAGCGTTACGCAAAAAAGGTTTGTCGTTGTCAGCTTGCTTGCCTCTACAGCGTCTCGCAATGGTGGGCATGCATGGCATGGGAGCACTTGAATATACTCCGGCAATAGATCAGGCCGATGAGGCTGTGTCTGTGGCGGAATTGGATGGGCTGGCGGAAAAATCTCTTCAGGTCTTGCGAGATGAGCCAGTGGAGGCAGTTCAACTGGACAAACTGATACAGCTTAACGGTTCATCCAACGGGGCCAGACCCAAAATTCTGGTGGATGTTAGCGATGATTACCGCATTGTGTCTCCGGAGAGTGGGGAGCCCTGGATTATCAAATTCCGTACCACGTATGAAGCACCAGATACCGGGTTGATAGAATATGCTTACTCCATCGCTGCCAGAGAGGCCGGGCTCGATATGCCCGAAACGCACCTTTTTCCCTCTGCGACCAGTCCGGGCTATTTTGGTATCAAACGTTTTGACAGAGATCAGGGCATGAAAGTACATGTGCACACCGCATGTGGGCTGTTGCACGCCTCACACCGCCACCCGTCTCTGACCTATGAAAGCCTGCTGCGCCTGACACTGTTGCTGACCAAAGATAGACGTGAAGTACAAAAGATGGTGCGTCTTATGATCTTCAACGTGCGTTCCGGTAACAGAGACGATCATTCAAAGAATTTTTCTTTTCTGCTGGACAGGGATAATGAGTGGCTCATGGCACCGGTTTATGATCTCACCCCTTCCGAGGGTATTAACGGAGAACAGACCTGCATGGTCAATAACAAGGGGCTGGATATTACTGAAAAGGATCTGCAAGCTGCAGCGGCTACTGTTGATGTCGATGCAAGAACAGTACGTGAGATGATTCAGCAGGTAGATGAGGCTTTGGCAAAATTAAAAAGATAAGGGCAGAACTGAAGCTTAAATGGCGGTGAGGGAGGGATTCGAACCCTCGATACGTTGCCGTATACACACTTTCCAGGCGTGCTCCTTCAACCACTCGGACACCTCACCATTTCTGTCACTGCGTAAGTGACCGGCGTACTATAGAGAGCCTGGAGGGAAGGGTCAAGGAAAAGTTTGTTCAGTGCGATCAGGTGGCTAATCGGTGGACAAAGTGCAATGAAAATCGGCGCGACAACAGAAAAATAGTCAGCAATAAGTTTGCGCAATTGCAACACCTCTACTACTTATTAATATGATGTTATCTAAAAGAGGAAACATTGTAATGAGTCCAAATCGTGACACTAAGAAAAAACCTGCCAAAGCTCCGGTTGAAAAAGCCAAGGAGAAAACAAAAGCGCCTGTTGAAAAACCGAAAGCAGGCAAAGGCAAGAAGTAATATTATTCATATAGCCCGCTGTCATTAAACAGCGGGCTATTTTTTTTAATTGAATAGACTGCAAACAATCTGTTAATTAAATTAATAGCTTTTTATTATAATCAGTTGCAATATTGATTGGATTTGGCGCAGTTAGTGATGTTTGTCACAATTTTGCCACTATAGTGGCAAAATAACAGGTGATAGTTAAATATCAGACTTACTGCTTTAATTAATTAGTGGTATAGTGAGCGTCATGTTGAGGAGTGCCATACTCCCGCAGTGTGAATGTCGCTAATTTTTAGTGGTGAGTGGTTCAAATAGTGGTTCCCTGGTGTTTGGCAGTAGTATTACTGCATCGCGGGCAAAATCCGATATGATCGGTACGATGTTTTTGCCCACGTTTTTTTTCTTCCCTTCATGGCTTTTAATGACACCCCATCGGTATCTTCTATTGCAGCTATAGGCTGAAAAGATGATCTGTTCCTGCTATCCTGACGGGGTACAAGGCAGGAGAAAAATATAAAATGGTGTTTCCAGTTGATCTACATATGCATACGGTTGCAAGTACCCACGCATACAGTACGTTGCACGATTATCTCGCCGAGGCTCGTCTTAAAGGAATCAGGCTGCTGGCAATAACGGATCATGGGCCGAGGATGCCGGATGCCCCCCATGAGTGGTACTTCAATAATATGGAT
>JBOFSC010000286.1:0-4611 GCA_051651345.1 Enterobacteriaceae bacterium | reverse complement strand
TGTCAGGCGCTGTTTGCTGAGTATCGTGAGAGTCAAGGGTAAGGAGTTTCAATGGCTGGTAATAGTATTGGACAGGTTTTTCGGGTCACCAGTTTTGGTGAATCCCATGGCGTGGCGTTAGGCTGTATCGTCGATGGTGTTCCGCCTGGACTGCCCTTAAGTGAGAGCGATCTGCAAAAAGATCTGGATCGTCGCCGTCCGGGAACCTCGCGCTACACCACGCAGCGCCAAGAGGCGGATCAGGTGCGTATTCTCTCGGGTGTTTTTGAGGGGGTCACCACGGGCTGTAGTATCGGGCTGATGATCGACAATACGGATCAGCGCTCGGGAGATTATGACGCTATCAAACAGATGTTCCGTCCGGGGCATGCTGATTACACCTACCTGCAAAAATATGGTCTCCGTGATTACCGTGGCGGTGGTCGCTCCTCTGCCCGTGAGACGGCGATGCGAGTGGCGGCGGGGGCGATTGCCAAAAAGTATCTGCAGACACGCTATGGTGTGCAGGTACGGGGATATGTTTCTCAGATTGGCCCGCTGGTGTGTGAGTTAAAAAGCTGGCAGGAGGTGGGGAACAATCCCTTTTTCTGCGGCGATCCGGCGCGTCTGCCTGAGCTGGATGAGTTGATGCGGGAGTTGAAAAAGACCGGGGACTCCATTGGTGCGAAAATCACGGTGGTGGCGGATCATCTGCCGCCGGGTTGGGGTGAGCCGGTATTTGATCGCCTGGATGCGGAGATTGCCCATGCCCTGATGAGTATTAATGCGGTCAAAGGGGTCTCTATCGGTGATGGCTTCGATGTTGTCACCCTGCGCGGCAGTGAGAATCGTGATCTGATCACGCCCGAAGGCTTTGTGGGTAATCATGCTGGTGGCATTCTCGGGGGCATCAGTTCTGGTCAGCCGATCATCGCACATCTGGCGCTGAAACCCACCTCCAGCATTAGCGTGCCGGGGCAGACGATCAATATCCAGGGGGATGCGGTGGAAATTGTTACCAAAGGCCGCCATGATCCCTGTGTCGGGCTGCGTGCGGTGCCCATTGCCGAGGCGATGATGGCGATTGTTCTGATGGATCATATGTTGCGCCATCGGGGACAGTGTGCCGATGTGGTGCCCCCGGCACCGGTGTGGCACGAGAAGGAGTCAGAATAACGTGATAACAGAGATTGCGCAGTGGTTCCCTGTGGCACCGACGATGCTGGCTGTGCTGTTTCTGGTAGCGTTGTTAGCGGGTTTTATCGACGCTATCGCCGGTGGTGGCGGTTTGTTAACGATACCGGCTCTGTTGGCAGCCGGTATCCCGCCGGTACAGACCCTGGCGACCAATAAGTTACAATCGGTCGGTGGCGCGTTTTCTGCCAGTCTCTATTTTATCCGTCGTGGTGTAGTGGATATCCGCCAGCATAAACTGGCGATTGCCTGTGCCTTTGTCGGCTCCTTCTGTGGTGCCTTTATTGTCCAGCAGATCGATACGGACTTACTGCGTTATCTGCTGCCTGTGCTGTTGATCGCCATTGCATTCTATTTCCTGCTGACGCCGCAACTCGGTGTCACCCAACATAAGCAGCGCCTCTCCGCTATTGCCTTCGCGCTGTTAATCGGCGGTGGCGTGGGGTTTTATGATGGCTTTTTAGGGCCAGGTACAGGCTCTTTTTTTGCTCTGGCCTATGTTACCTGCTGCGGTTTTACCCTGGCCCATGCCACCGCCCATGCAAAAGTTCTCAATTGCACGACGAATCTGGCAGCGCTGTTGCTGTTTATCCTCAGTGGCAAGGTGATCTGGTCCGTGGGCCTGGTGATGCTGGTAGGGCAGTTTATCGGTGCCCGTATCGGTGCCACGCTGGTGCTGAGCCGGGGACAAAAGCTGATCAGACCGATGATCATTACCATGTCCCTGCTGATGAGCATAAAACTGCTGTACGATAACCATGGTGAGCAGTTGATGGGGTATATACAGCAGTTGTTTTAGTTTATATCTCTTGCTCCTTACGCAGCTTACGCCAGTAAAAACGGGCCGGAGCCAGCGCTTCCAGGGTCTGTTGATCCAGCGGCAAGGGGGCTCCGTGGATCTGATCTGCCAGCAGTTGCGCCAGCAGAGGTGCAGTACACAGGCCCCTGGCACCTAAGCCACCCAACAGATAGAGATGTGGCAGATGGGGTAACGCACTGGTATTTTGTCCTCTGACAAGATTTCGTCGCTGGGTTTTGTCCAGGGCTGCGATTGCCTCATGATCCGGCACGGTGCCGACCATGGGGAAGTGATCGCGTACCGTGCTGCGGATACCGCAGCGTGCCATACCGGCACTGATATCCACTTCCAAAGGCCAGCTCTGACCGGGTAACGCATCCAGCAGACGCTGGCGATTGCTCTGTTGCTCCCGCTCGCTGTAGTGGGTATGTAGCTCCTGGCGGTTATGGCTGGCACCGATGCGCAGATATCCATCCACCGGGGAGTGGGGTACAAGATAG
This sequence comes from Enterobacteriaceae bacterium, assembly GCA_051651345.1. Classification (GTDB taxonomy): domain Bacteria; phylum Pseudomonadota; class Gammaproteobacteria; order Enterobacterales; family JBOFSC01; genus JBOFSC01. Next base: position 2,139 of record JBOFSC010000286.1, on the reverse strand, counting down.
CCGTTATAGCACAGCACCTGCTTTAAGCGCTGTAACTGAGGTCCGGAGGGGATATGGGACACCTGGCCGCGTAACTGTGCAAAAGGTAACCTGGCTGTCTGCTCGAAGTGCCCAATCTGATGTCCATTGGCAAGCACCACCGTATGATGAAAACGGCTGTCACCGTTGGCTAACTGTAGCCGCCAACCCTCTTGTTCAGGAAACAGGGCGACGATATCACTGTTCCAGTGCGCCCGAAGTCCCTGGCTCTGCAGAAAGGTAAACAGACTGGAGAGCAACTGTGCGGGGGAGAGCCAGCCGCCAGCGGGATAGATAACCCCATCACAGGCCGTCGGCAGCCCGCAACTCTGTTCTATGGCGTCGGCATCCGCCGGGTAAACCAGTGCAGTCGGCCAGGGTTTTTGCTTGATTTTGGCGATTCTGTTTTGACTGTCGTCATCGCAGGCGAGTTGGGCCACGCCGCACCACTGATGGGCATATTCGACGCCCTGGCGGACAAACTGATCATAACGGTGGCGGGCGAACATAAAGGCGCGGGCGTAAAAATCACTTAACAGAACATCATCGTTTAGCAGTGGATACAGGGCGCCCTGCAGGTTACAGGAGGCGCCCTGAGCCGGGCCCGGATCCTGGCAGTAGAGTGTGACCCTGTCTGCCCGATCCAGCAGCGCACTGGCGAGAAAAGCACTGGCGGCACCGCCACCGATAATCGCCACCTCCCGTGATTGAGGGGGAGTGTGCGCGTAGGGGAGGGAGCCAAAAGCTGTCGTTTGCTCCGGGGCAAATTCGCCCGTTAGCATCTCCCGCTTTTGGGCAAAGCCAGGCCGTTTGTGAATGGTAAAGCCTGCAGCCTGTAACACCCGGCGCACAAAACCGGCCGAGGTAAAAGTGGCCAGGGTAGTGCCGGGATGGCTCATTTGTCCCATAGCGCTAAACAGCTCATCGCGCCACATATCCGGGTTTTTAGCCGGGGCAAACCCATCCAGAAACCAGGCATCCACCTGCCCCTTAACGGCGTGGCACATATCGTTCAGGTTCTGCTGTATATCGCCCAGCCACAGATCCAGAGTGATGTTCTCCTCCTCCAGCAGCAGTCGATGGCAACCGGCAATGGGTAGAGGCCACTGCCGGTAAAGCTGCTCTGACCAGGGGGCAAGATGGGGCCAGTGGGCATGGGTCCGGCGTAAATCCCCCAGGGTCAGGGGAAATTTTTCACAACTGATCACATGCAGCCGTTGCAGCCGGGCTGTCGGCATCTGCTGGCGAAACTGATGGAACAATTGGCACAGGGAGAGAAAATTCAGTCCTGTGCCAAAGCCGGTTTCCGCCACGACAAAGCACGCAGTGTCATGTTGTGCAAAGCGTTCTGACAAGCGGTTACCCTGCAGAAAAACATATTGTGTCTCTGCCAAACCATCCTGCGCAGAAAAGTAGATATCATCGAACTCTCGGGAAACAGGTGTACCCTGTTCGTTAAAAGAGAGAGAACACCAGGTAACAAATGATGATTTCACAATAATAAGCTGTAGTGTAAAGGGGTTGCCAGTTTAATATGAGAAGAGGGTTTAGGCAAATTAACCATGATTTTATCGTTTTTTTTGCAGATTAAGCTTGTTCGGCTTACAAGTGTACGCTAAAGTGCATATCAAAATGACAGCAAGCAATCTTCATTACTGGAAAGAGGTATGGAATGAAACGAGTCGTGATTACTGGCATGGGAGTGATCTCCAGTATCGGTAATAATCAGCAGGAAGTGTTATCCTCATTGAGGGAAGGACGCTCAGGTATCGAATTGACCCCGGAATTTAAAGAGATTGGCATGCGCAGTCATGTTAGCGGAACCATCAAAATGGATACCGCAGGGTTAATCGATCGCAAGATTGTGCGTTTTATGAGTGATGCTTCCATCTATGCGTACCTCGCCATGCAACAAGCAATAGAAGATGCGGGATTGCAGGCAGATGATGTCTCTAATGTTCGTACCGGTTTGGTAGTGGGATCGGGCGGCGGTTCACCGAAGAATCAGGTAGCGGGTGCCGATGGTATGCGTTCCCGTGGCTTGCGTGGTGTGGGCCCCTATCTGGTGACCAAGGCGATGGCTTCCGGTGTCTCTGCCTGCCTTGCCACGCCTTTTAAAAT